>NZ_JAYFFI010000013.1:0-54398 GCF_036289405.1 Pseudoramibacter faecis
CCGGGGTGCCCGGCCATTTCCCCTGACGATATACTTCTACACATTTCCCCTTGAATTCATAACTGTATCGCATAAAAACACCCTCCTTACTGCTACATTTTTATGTCCAGTAAAGAGGGTACATATCATCCATCACTGACAGGCTCTTTTAATGGCGCAATATTTTTTATTCCAAATGTTCCATCACACTCATATAGGCCGGGCGAATGATTTTGTCTGTGCAGATAAGTTCTTCCATACGGTGGGCGCTCCACCCTACGATACGGGCCACGGCGAACAGCGGCGTATAAAGTTCTTCCGGAATATCCAACATCTCATACACAAAGCCGCTGTAAAAATCGACATTGGCACAGACCGGTTTGGGGTGTCTGCGCTTGCTGTTGATTAAATCCGGCGCTAACTTTTCAATATTTTCATACAGCAGAAGATCATCTTCGTGTTCTTTTTCCGCGGCCAGATCGCGAACATATTTTTTAAAAATGCGCTCTCTCGGATCGGACAGGGTATAAACCGCGTGCCCCATCCCATAAATAAGCCCCTTATGATCAAAGGCATCGCGATCCAAAATGCGGCTTAAATAAGCGGCGATCTCGTCTTCATCGCTGTAATCTTTGATATGTGCGCGAATATCCGCCATCATGTTCATCACTTTGATATTCGCGCCGCCATGCTTCGGCCCTTTTAAAGAAGACATCGCCGCCCCAATTGTCGAATACGTATCTGAGCCGCTGGAAGTCACCACTCTGGTCGTAAAGGTAGAGTTGTTCCCGCCACCGTGCTCCATATGGAGAATTAGAGCCGTATCCAATGTTTTTGCCTCCACCGGCGTGTAAGAACGGTCCGGCCGCAGCATCATCAAAAAATTTTCCGCCGTTGACAATTCTGGACTCGGGTTATGGATATACATCGATCCATCCAAATTGGCAAAAACATGCGCGTGATAACCGTAAGCAGCTAACATCGGAAATTGACCAATCAATTGCAAGCACTGTCGCAAATTGTTTTCAAGCGAAGCATCCTTCGCCATCGGATCGTAGGATGCCAACGTCAAAATAGAGCGCGTCATGCTGTTCATGATATCGGCACTCGGCGCCTTCATGATGACATCCCGGGTAAAATTGGTCGGTAACTTACGATACTGACGGATAGATGCTTTGAAGGTTTTTAATGCTTCGTCCGACGGCAATTCCCCGATCAAAAGCAGATAAGCGATTCTCCCGAAGCCCGGTTCACTTTTTCCAAGCGAATTGATGAGTGTTTGGACTTTATAGCCCCGATACCATAGCTCACCTTCGCAGGGCACATTGCGTCCGCCCTGTGCTTTGGTGCCATCCACTTCGGAAATATTAGTCAGGCCCGTCAAGACACCCTTGCCATCCGCATCGCGCAACCCAAGGTTAACCCCGTATTCTTCATATAAGCGGGGAGAAATCGCGTCATTATCCCGACAAATGGCAATTTGTCTTTCTAAATATTTAGATTGTCCCTTCCCCATCGCCATTTTCCTCCTGTTTGCTGTTTTCCAGTTCGACCGTCATGACCGTATCCAGTTGCTTCATGAGATTCAAAAGTTCCACCATATTCTGGCGGCCGAACTTTTCAATCACGCGGCCATAGAATTCTTTAGTGACCTGTTGATGCTTTTCTTCAATGCTGCGGCCTTCTTCAGTGATCGTCACATAAGTTCCCTGTTCGCCATCCCCGTCGTGGCTCCAAATGACAAACCCCTTATCCCGCAGATTGCGGGCGATGCTTGAGATCATGCGCATTGGTCGCTGCAGACGCTCTGACAGATCGCTTAAATATGTTTTCCCCCCATAAATGGGATCATTCGCCTCATTCTCGATGATTAAATTCAAGGCAATATATTCCGGAACCGTCAGCTCATAAAAAAACTGGCGCACTTCGTCATTGTTGACCAAAAAACGTCGGTACATTAACTCGTTCGATAAATTTGTCAAATCGACAATTGATTGATGATCCATCGTCCTATCCTCTCTTAATGTGATGATTCGCCATTTAATTAAAAATTATATAAAATACAACTTTACTTTAAATTAAAAAAGCATTCTTACTCCATCTCTTGATCTGCCTTTGCCAACAACATTTTTTCTTCCGAGGTTAAATCATGCCGTGCAAACAAATCCGGGCGTCTTTCCCGAGTTAGCAGCAATGCTTGCTGCAAACGCCATTTCCGAATCTGTTCATGATTGCCGCTGCGTAAAACGGGAGGAACGATTTTCCCATGATAAACATTTGGCCGGGTAAACTGTGGATATTCCAGTAAATCCCGATCATGAGACTCCCATTCAAGACTACCGGATTTTAAATTCCCGGGCAAAAGCCTCAGAACACTATCGGCCACAACCATCGCCGCCAGTTCTCCTCCCGTTAAAATATAGTCACCAATGGAAAGTTCCGTGTCCACTTCAGATAATATTCGGGCATCCATTCCCTCGTAGTGACCGCAAATTAAAACCACTTGATCAGTTTGCGCCAATTGGACAGCCTGCTTTTGTGAATAAACTTCTCCCTTGGGTGTTAAGGCAATCGTCATACTCTCGGGGATTCTGACAGATGCTAAAGCCGACAACACCGGCTCACAGCGGAGAACCATCCCCGCGCCGCCGCCGTAAGGCGCATCGTCGATATGACGGAAGCTGCCATCTGCATAATCCCGAATATCAATTACTTCAATTTCAGCTGTTAGCAACTGCAATGCGCGCATGACAATATGGGATTGCAAGAAACTGTCAAACATTTCCGGGCAAATGGTTAGAATGGTTATTTTCATCATATGTTTTTCCGATCTTTACGGGAGATAATTGGATTTATTATATCATAAAAGGGACTCCAGGTCCTGCCTGAAATCCCTTTTGCCTCACATCACATTATGCCTTTACTTTAATTAAAAAGTCATTGCATCGTCTGTGTCAGTGCGTCTTTCGTCATATCTCTGCCAAACCATTTAAGCGTTAATTTTCGATAGGTGCCATCGGCTTTCAAATCGGCAATCGCCCGGCTAATTTTTTCGCTCAACGCGCTGTTATCTTTCCGGCAGGCAATCGCAAAGGCCTTTTGATTGATCGCTACCGAGGTGATCGCTAAATGTTCGGAATCCTTCTTTTGATAGGTAATGGCGACGGCTTCATCCACCACGATATTATCAATCTTTTTCTTTTTGAGCGCTTTAAATAGCTTGGCGCTGTTGGAAAAACCCTTGATTTTAATTTTTGGATACCGCGTTTGCAAATCGGTCATCGTGTCCCGTCGTTTAATATCCTTTAACATGCCGACCTTTCGCCCGTTTAATTTTTCTGCGCGGTCGATCGTTTCTTTTGCCGGCTGATCGCCGGCATCCGCCTGCTGTTCACTGGTTTCTTTTCGAGAGACGATAACAATCGAGCTGATAAAATACGGATCTGTCATCGCAAAATTCTGCTCCCGCGCGGTTGTATCGTTAATGGCTGACATCACACAATCATACTTCCCGCTGTTCATTCGATTGAAAATACTGTTCCAGCCGGTATCAATCCAAAATGCACGAACCCTCATCCTTTGAGCTATCGCATTTCCCAAATCAATTTCAAACCCCTTGAGCGCTTTATTTTTATCACGGTATTCCATCGGCACAAAATCCGAATCTGTTCCAATCGTCAATACGTTATCCGCTAAAGGATCCGTTTGGCGGGCTTTCCCACAAGCGGTCGCTCCCAATAAAAGGATCACGGCAAAAAGGATAATGACTAATTTTTTCATCATCGCTACCTCCTTTTCAGCCTTATTATATGTTATCTATTGCAGGATGTCCATTTTTTATTTTTCCTCAGCCCATCTCATTTATGCTAAGATAAAATGCATCTTATCAATATTGGGAGCATTTTTATGATAGAACAATTTTCAAGAACAGCACTTTTATTGGGTGAGGAAGCGATTCAAAAATTATCCTGCGCCCATATTGCCGTTTTTGGTATCGGCGGTGTTGGCGGATACGTTTGTGAAGCTCTAGCCCGCGGTGGCATCGGCCGTTTTGATTTGATCGACGGCGACCGCGTGAGCCTCTCCAATCTCAACCGGCAGATCATCGCCACCCATCAGACCATCGGCACGTTTAAAGTTGATGCCATGTCGACTCGGATCCACGATATCAATCCCGCAGCGCAGGTCACGTCCCATCGCTGTTTTTATCTGCCGGAAAGCAAAGGGGATTTTGATTTCAACCAATACGATTATATCGTCGATGCCGTTGACACCGTAACCGCCAAGCTCGCCTTAATCGCAGAAGCTCAAGAAAAAAGGGTCCCGGTCATCGCAAGCATGGGCGCAGGCAATAAACTTGATCCAACCCAGTTTGAAGTGACAGATATCGCCAAAACCTCTGTCGATCCGCTGGCGAAGGTGATTCGCCGGGAGTGCAAAAAGCGGGGTGTCCACCATCTCAAAGTGGTCTACTCCAAAGAACAGCCGATTCGCCCGCAAACCGCCACTGATCCTCAACAACCCCGTGATCATCATCCCGTTCCCGGCTCCGTTCCCTTCGTGCCCGGTGTCGTCGGCCTGATTATCGCCGGAGAGGTTATCAAAGATTTAATCCAAAATCGTTAGTCACCATTAGCATTGCGGCTCATCACCTGTTATCCGAAATATTTTCTCTAAGTGGACAAGATATTGTTATTTCCGACGGTGGGATTACGGTATAATTAAAAGCGATATTATAAAGTCATTTCAAGGGGGATTTTAAAACATGTCCATTTTTGACGAATTAAAAGAACAACTCCAAGCCAATCACAAAACCATTGTTTTCCCGGAAGGCGATGATCCGCGTATTCTCTATGCTGCCAATCGTCTTTTAAAAGAAAAAGCATTAAACGTCATTTTGCTGGGTGACACCATGAAAGTTTTTCTCGCCACCCGCGACGATCAATATGACTGCATCAACGAAGCGGAATTCATCGATCCTAAAACCTACCCCAAGGAAGATATGGATGCCATGGCGGCGCGCATGGTCGAACTGCGCAAGGGCAAGCTCACAGAAGAGGAAGCGCGTGAAGCCCTGATGCATACCAATTACTTTGGCACCATGCTGGTTCAGATGGGCAAGGCTGACTGCCTGCTCGGCGGCGCAACCTACTCAACCGCAGACACCGTCCGCCCGGCACTACAGTTTATCAAAACCAAGCCGAACGCCCACCTCGTCAGTTCTACCTTTATCCTGATGCGCAACGACGAAAAGGAAAAACTGGCTTTCTCCGATTGTGCCATTAACATCGACTACAAAGACCGCGTGGATAAAGACGGCAATGTGATGTTGTCCGCCGCTCAACAATTGGCCGAGGTGGCTGTTGAATCCGCTAAGACTGCGAAGATTTTCGGCATCGATCCCAAAGTAGCGATTCTTTCCTTCTCCACCAAGGGCTCCGGCAAAGGCGGCACTGTCCAGCTTTCGCGTGATGCTACCATCGAAGCACAAAAAATGGCACCAGAATTAGACATTGACGGTGAACTTCAGTTTGACGCCGCCGTTTCCCCCGTTGTCGCTCAAACCAAGTGCCCCGACTCCAAAGTTGCCGGCCAGGCCAACACCTTTATCTTTCCACTGATTGAAGCCGCCAATATGGGCTATAAGATTGCTTCCCGCTTAGGGGGCTTTGAAGCCATCGGCCCGATTATGCAGGGGCTTAATGCACCGATCAACGATTTATCCCGCGGCTGCACTGCTGACGAAGTCTACAAAATGGCGCTCGTCACTGCTTCCCTTTCCGAATAATTCAAGTTAAACCAATAAAAAGCCCAAGGACATAAACGAACGCCTTTGGGACTTTTTTATTGGTCTACTCTGTTTACCGAATATTGGGCAAAAGATTTTTGCCGCATTGGCTGTGATTCCTCAATCATTTCTTTCCGACTCTGCCAGCATTGGGTTAATCGCGCTTGCCATTTTTTCAAAAACGAGGAAAGTTTCGGCATCCTCCGTTGCCTAAACAGCAGCTTTGGGCCATATCGACCAATCAATTCAAAAACACCGGGCAAAAAACTTTCGATGTAAACTTTAAACCAATTTTCCCATAACTCCGTCTTATCCACAGTTAATTGTTTCTGCCACCATTGCCCTAACGTCTCGCCCCGAAATCCAAAATTACATTTCATTTCAAATGCATCTGTTTCTTCGATCACCATGCGATCTTCTGCCGTATAAATTCGTTTGTATAGTCCCGAATTTTGATCGCGTTGATACTGCGCGCGCACCGGCCACTAAATATCATTGCAATAAGCATCGGTGTGATTGATCTTCGTCATCATCACTGCCAACAAATCATTATGCAGCCGATCGAAATCGCCGGATAAAACGATGAGTAGACTCGCCACCGAGCGCCAAATTAAAGTATAAGCCGTCTGGGGTTCTCCCAGAGATGCCTCCAATGGATGCATAAATATCATTGATCTCGGATTCTCTTTTCCCCTGATCATCGCATTGCTTTTCCTGTGTTCACAACCGCTCCATAATACGCCTCAATGCGCTGATGCAATTCCCTAACAAATCACATATACACGGCGCTGTAATTTTTCAAACCGATAAATCGGCAATAACAATAAGTAACAAAGATTGTGATCAGCTTAATCTTTTCAATTTTCGTTTTTATAATGGTTTCTATCATACGCTTATCCGCCCGCAGACTCTGCTTGAACGGTTCTTCAAAATCAAGCATATCAATCATCGCCACATCATTGGTTTCTAAAAAATCAACGATTCCAGAGACGCACGCCACATAATCGCGAATCGCTTCGGGATCTTTTCCGGTCTCCGGCATCCACTCGGTTTTTTCCATGCCCTCCTGGAATAATTGCATTGCTTGATTCTTCATGATATCTCCCATTTTAAGCAATTAAAAAGCCTCCTCCGGCACCTCAGCCTGAAGAAGGCTCCATTTACTTTTAATGTGCTGCGCTCCATTTCAATAACTGTGCATAATCGGGATAGTGATTTTTTTGGTATACTTCTCCGTTGACAACCGTCACTGGAAATGCGTCCGGTCCATCCGTCAAAAGGATTGATTCGACCCCTCTTTCGCTGGTAAATCGCACCGGATCCTCTTCAAAATTAATAAGATTAATGGGATACCCGACCTTTTTAAGGTTATTGACCATCACATTGATTTGCAAAACAACCGGTGATTTTGGATCACATCCGATGGGATTATAGATATTAATGCACATAACTTGACCTCGATTGATCTTATTGCTTTTTATTTTACCAAAATCAGGCGACACTTTCGATAAAATTTATTTAAGAATAAAGATAATTTTTCAATCTTCTCCAACATCATCCCCGGTTTTTGACAATGCACGATAGAAATAAGCCATGGATTCCGGGACTTGCTCAATGACCGTTGCCAGATAAGTATTGTACAGATCCTGGTTAAATCCTTGCCCCATTAAGATTTCATCGCGGATTTGATCCAACCGATGAAAGAGCTGCTGGAAGTAATGCTGATCTGTTTTCATCCCTTCTCGGCTGACTGCCATGGTTTGAGGAATGGATGCCTTGTCACAAAAATCATGGGTTTCGCATTGATACACCGCTGTGATTTTGCCGCTTTCCAGATCGGCCAGCGCCCATTCATCCGGCCGTGTAATCTGATTATCCATCAATTCTTGCAAATTGTAATGATCAATAAAAACAGCCAGATAATATCGATCTTTCACTTTGCGAATAACGGGATAAGAAATACTGTGAATACAATTTTCACGTTCAAACAATTCATCTCGAATTCGCTGATATATAAAATTGGTTTGTACGGTTTCCATTTTCTCCTCGCAAATGATTTCATCTACATTATTTTACCCCAAAGCGCTCATCCGTGCAAGCATCTCTGTCTGAGGGGCCGATTTTATTTATTTTATCGCAAGAAAAAACCCTTGCCAATGCAAGGGGGAAGTCGTGTTTAAAACCGCTGATATAATTTAGCCGAGAAAGGCGGAAGTTTCAGAATGACTTGTTCTTCACAAATCAATGACAGAACGTCGTCTCCAGGGTCTTCTGCCCCACCGTAGCAAGCCCAATCGGTTGAAAGCAAAAGCTTAAGACGCGTCTTCTTGTTCACCGGCAATGGGTATCTCGCCTGGCGATCCGAAAGATTCAGCGCAATCAGCAAGGTCTCCTCTTCCGAAAAACGCTCAAAAAGATATAGGCACCTGGACTCCTGATGACAGTCAACCCACCGGAAACCCGATTCCTTGTAGTCGGCCGCCCATAAAGCGCTGTGTGCCAAGTAAAGCTTTGACAGATCCGCCATATATTGCCGGAATGCATTATGAACGGGAAAATCCAACAAAAGCCAATCCTGTTCACGCTTTTCGTCCCACTCCCGCAGTTGGGCCCACTCTCCGCCCATGAAGTTTAATTTTTTGCCGGGATGACTCATCATATACAAATAGAGCGTGCGCGCTTGGGGAAATTTTTCCTCGTAATCGCCGTACATTTTTTGAGCGATGGTCGCCTTGCCATGAACACCTTCATCGTGGGACAACGGCAATAAATAGCGTTCCCGATAAAAATAAGCCATCGAAAAAGTCAGCTTGTGGTAATCCCGCGGGCGATCTTCAGGCGCCGTTTGAAAAAGCGAAAGCGTGTCGTGCATCCAGCCCATATCCCATTTATAATCAAAGCCCAACCCGCCGTTTTCAACTTTATCGGTCACCTGAGGATAGTTGGTTGAATCCTCCGCAATGAGCATCGCCTCCGGATGTCTGACTTTTAACCCCGCATTCATCTTTTTCATAAAGGCAATGGCATCGGCATTAACACCGCGGCTTTCGTCCCCTTGCCAGTAAATCAGATTGCTGACCGCGTCAAAACGCAACCCATCCAAATGAAACACGCTCAGCCAATAATCGGCACAGGACTGCAAAAATGAGCGCACTTCCGGACGAGAGTGCATAAAATTGCAGCTGCCCCACTCCGACACACCCACATCCTCGTGTGGATATTCATATAAAGCCGTCCCATCATAATGCCAAAGTGCGTAATCGTCCACGGCGAAGTGTACCGGCACAAAATCCATAATCACGCCGATATTTTCTCGATGGCAGGCGTCGACAAAGGCCTTCAAAGCCTCCGGCGTACCATAGCGCGATGTTGGTGCATAGAAGCCGGTATTTTGATAGCCCCAGCTCGCGTCTACCGGGTGTTCCATTAACGGTAGCACCTCCACATAATTGTATCCCTGTGCCTTCAAATAGGGAATTAATGTTTCGGCCATCTCTGCATAACTATACCAGTCATCGGGCGCATCGGATTTGCGTTTCCAACTGCCAAAATGCATTTCGTAAATATTCACCGGACCATTGACGCCATCGCTTCGCTTTCGAATCCAGTCTGAATCTGCGAATTCAAAAGTATCGTCCCAAATCATCGAGGCTGTTTCCGGCCGTTTCTCCATCATGCGGCCATAGGGATCACAATGATCCAACGTTCTGCCGTCGGCACCGGTAATGCGGTATTTATACATCATGCCGATCCGGGCTGCCGGCAGGCACACTTCCCAAAAATTACCATCGTAAATCCGGGACATGGCCTGTCCCTTCCAGTTGTTCCATTCGCCAATCACTTCGATTGATTCAGCTGCCGGTGCAAAAGTTCGAAAGACAACGCCGTCAGGCGTCACTGCCGCCCCTAAATACGCATAAGCATCGAAACTTTCACCGCGATAAAATTCTTGAAAATCCATTGTCCTCTCCCTCTGTCTTTTATCGGTTTCGCCGGCAAATAAAATCAGCCATTTCCTCTAAAAAAATCGTATCGCGTTGAATCCCATCAAGAGCCGCTATCGCCTCCTGATGGTATTCTTCAGCTTTGACCTTCGCGCTTTCAAGGCCAAAAAGTGATACGAATGTCGTCTTACTTTCCTCGGCATCCGATCCGACTGGTTTGCCCAATACCGCGGTTTCCGATTCGACATCCAAAATATCATCCACCGCCTGAAAGGCCATCCCAACCGCAGAGCCATAGCTCCTCAGCGCCTGTTGTTCGTCTTCGCTGGCGCCCGCCAAAACGGCACCAATCAAAACAGCGGCCGTTAACAGCGCACCTGTCTTATGCGCATGTATATAAACAATTTTATCTTCGTTGATGGCATCGTCATCTTCTGCTAACAGATCTCCCGTTTGGCCGCCGATCATGCCATTCACGCCGGCTGCGCGCATCAAAATGGAAAGCGCAGCAATGCCGCGTGCTCTCTCTGCGGGTTCCATCGTTTCAATCCCTTTAACAGCGGTTTCTACCGCTGCATTCAAGAGTGCATCACCGGCAAGAATCGCAATATTTTCTCCATAGACTTTATGGTTGGTCAGCTCCCCGCGGCGTAAATCATCATTGTCCATAGCCGGCAAATCGTCATGAATCAGCGAATACGTGTGAATCATCTCAATGGCACAGGCAAAGGGAATGGCGACGCGTTCATCGCCGCCAAACATGGCGCATGTCTCCATCAAAAGAATCGGCCTTACCCGTTTGCCGCCGGCAAAAAGACTATACTTCATCGCCGACACAATAATATCCGGCGCATCAAAAGGGCCGACAAAGCAATCTGTCAGATAGGCTTCTATTTGATGACCCTTTTTCGTCAGTCGATTGGCAAATTTGACCGTTCTGACTCTATCTTCTTTGGATTGATGCATCGTCATCCGCTTCCTCCCCCTCAAACGGCACAAAAACAGCCTGACCGTTGTCACTTTCTATGAGCTTCATAACCTTTGCCTCCGCTTGATCAAGTTCATGATGACAGTCGTCAACCAGCGCCATCCCCTCTTCAAAATATTTTAAAGCCTTCTCTAATTCCAAGTCACCGGTTTCCATTGTATCGACAATGGTCTCCAGCCGGTTCATTTTTGTTTTGAATTTTTTTGTTGCCATGCCTTTCCCTCTCTATTGCTCAACCTTTACCTTAACATCGCCATCGGCAAAGCTCAGCCGTAAATTCCCGGCTGTTTTTGCTTGTTCTGCACTTCGAACAAGCTCACCGGATTCAGTATGCACCCAGGCAAAGCCTCGTTTCAGTGCGTGCCGCGGATTAAAAGCAACCAGCTTGATGCGACAACTATCCAAAGTTTGACGCGACTGTGCGAATTGTTGCCGCATCCCCTGCACCAAACGCTCCTGAAAATGATCAATGACCATCCGCCAGCTATCAACCATCGCTTCCGGATTATGCGCCAAAAGAAGACGCGCTGTCCGATCGACGGCCTCCCGATGATTCGCTATAACTTGCTGAATCTCCTGCTGCAATAGCCCTTGCAGGCCGTCCAACTGATACCGAACCGCATGTTGATCCCAAGTCACTGTTTCGGCCGCCGCCGAGGGGGTTGGCACCCGCAGATCCGCCACAAAATCAGCAATGGTAAAATCGGTTTCGTGACCAACGGCGGAAACGATCGGCGTTTTGGCATGATAAATCGCATCGGCCACGGCGCATTCATTAAAAGCCCAAAGATCCTCTATCGATCCGCCGCCTCGGCCAACGATGATCACATCGATTTGATCCAGTTGATCCAATTGCCGAATGGAGGAAGCAATACTGCCGCCCGCTTCCTTTCCCTGAACCTGGGCCGGCGCCAAGACAATTTCCAGATGCGGATCACGCCGATGACAAACGGAAATAATATCGTGAATCGCCGCACCGGTGGGCGATGTCACCACACCGATGGCCTCAACCGCTTCCGGTATTTTTTTCTTGGCAGACATGTCAAAATAACCCAATGTCTCCAGTGTTCGCTTAAGCGTTTCGAAGTCTCGATATAAATCGCCAGTACCGGCCGGCTGCATCGTCCGAACATAAATCTGATATTGTCCGGCCTGTTCGAAAACATCGACTCGCCCTTTACAGATGACATGCATGCCATCCTCCGGTTCAAAATCGAGATGAGCTGCATCGCTTCGAAACATCACGCAACCAATCCTTGCACCGGCATCTTTCAAAGAAAAATAAAGATGCCCGCTGGCCTGCCGCTTGAAATTGGACACTTCACCTTTAATTTCAAGGCTTTTAAGCACGCTATTGGTTGTGATCAGAGTTTTGACAAATCGATTGACTTCCGTGACGGATAATTGCCGCTTAATCATTACACGCCTTCTTTTGTTCAACTTCAAACGCTTCTTTTGCCAACAAAGCACAACCAACAGCATTATCCGTCGCATACCGGGATTTTGCAAAGCACAAAGAAACCGGCCGCCGATACCGCCGGCAAAAAGCAAGGATGCGCTTCCGGGCTTCTTCTTTGACAATCCCGTTGGCTATCACGCCGCCGGAAAATAATACCACGGATACCTCTGTTTTCTCCAACAACGTAATAATTGCCCGTCCGAGCGTTCTGCCGACGGCTTCAAACAGCGCATAAGCCAGATTTGCCGGGTCAGTCCCTTTTTGCAGAGCCTGCTTCGCCGCATTTTCCATCCCGGAGAAATGAAAGTCCCCATCGATGACTTGGGTTGCCAATTTAAGCAACGTAGTCTGCGAAGGTTTTGCCAATCGCTCCAGTGCGCGCCCTGCCGGAAAATCCATGCCCAGCATCACGCCGATGCGATCCACCAGTTGACCGGCATGCAGATCCAAACTCCGTCCGACAATTTTGCATTGAAAGCCCTTCTTTTCCCGCTTTACATACAAGATTTCCGATGTACCGCCGGAAAAATGTACGGCTAACATCGGTTCAGATTGCCGTTGCCAATCTGCATCTAACTGATGCTGCCATGAAAAGATTTCTGTTTCGCGCATGGCCGCCCGAATGTGACCTTCCTGATGACTCAGGCGATAGCAGGGCACCTGAATGGCATCCGACAATATCTCTGCAGCGCCAATTCCCGCGCGGAAAACCGGCATATAAGAATCGCGGACAGGACGAGGTGCAACGCTCACGCCAATGGCTTTTAACGCGTTTTTAATCGGTTGATCCCCAATCGCCGTATGCATTAATTCCGGTAGATTGCGAATATGATCAAACAATGCCTCTGACTGCCTCAGCCCGCGATGTCCTTTTTTGACCGGCAACACCCGTCGGCAGTCTTTTAAAATTTTTCCGTCACTGTTAATCAACGCCACAGAAGTTGTATAATTGCTGGTATCAATTCCCAGAATCATACGATGACACTTCCTCTGAATAGCCAACCGCCAGATGATGGCCCAAGTTATTCAAAATACCATTGATATAACGCGGCGCATCCTCGTCACAATAGCGTTTGGCCAATTCCACGGCTTCATTAATGGCAATTTCCAATGGCTGATCCAAATAACACATTTCAGCTGTTGCCACACGCAAAATGGCTTTCTCCGCTCCCGGCAAGCGATCCATGCGCCAATCCTTACGCAGATATTGAGCAATTCTTTCGTCAATCGCTGTCAAGTGATCAACCACCACATCCACCAAATAAGCGGCATAGCCACCGGATCCATGGTCATGTTCAAAACCCGCATCGCTATCAATCACTGCGGCAATTCCCTTTTGAAGATCCCGCGCATCTTGGTGAAACTCGATTTGAAAAACGGCACGCAAGGCAAGCTCTCTTTCGTACCGGCGATTTTGTTTTTTTGCCTCTGTCATATTTTCACCTGTTAAAAAAGCCGCATTAAGCGGCTTTGTTTTCATTCGTATTTTCCGCAGCCTTTGACCAAAATATTAACTTCAGCCACAGACTTGCCCGACATGATCTCAACTGATTCTTTCACCTTTTGCTGAGATTCTTCACACACTTCTTTGACGTTAATGCCCAATCCTGTGATCACGTGCAGATCAATCTGATAACCGTCATCGCGTTTAACCACTTTTACCCCTTTGGAAACCGCTGAAGGATAAATCGCATCCAGAATCTCATCAGAAATGCGCATAAACATCTTCTCAATGCCTTCCACGCCTAAAGCAGCCATGCTCGCAATAGAGCAAATCATTTCATTAGAAATGTCATTTTGTGCGTTTTGTATATTTTTATCCATCGCTTACTCCATCATTCCTCTTCGTGGTGATGCAAATCGTCCTCTGCCTGTTTTAATCTTTCGATAGTTTCCTCGTTCAAGGAAAACTTCGTGTCACATTCGGGACATATCACATCGTCGGCCTCAAAGGATTCAAAATCGGCTAAATACACATGACCACAATTAGGACATTCGACTTCGTAAATATCGTCGTTTTCATCCTCCGTGCCTATTATATCCAATGAATCGTCGGTCTCATCATCTTCGTCCTCAAACGTGATGTCTTCATCGGCGATATCAATCAGAAAATCTTCCATGTCCGTCAGATCATCATCGATCATCTCCACATAATCCTGAAGATCATCATGGGCTTCGGTTATGCCGTCAAGCGCATCGCAGATATCCCCTAAAACGTCGAGCAATTGCCCGATCATTTTCCCTTCATCGGAGGCCTCCGCCAACTTCATGCCTTCCGATAAGCCCTTCAGATAAGCAACTTTTTCATTAATAATGTATTTCATAATTTTGACGCTTAGACACGTTCCATGTATTCGCCGGTTCGCGTATCGACGCGGATCGTGTCCCCTTCATTAACAAACAGCGGCACCATAATGGTTGCTCCGGTTTCCACGGTACAAGGTTTATTGGCACCTGTCGCAGTATCGCCTTTAAAGCCGGGCTCCGTCTGTGTGACTTTTAATGCAACAAAATTCGGCGCCTTCACTTCAAAGGGTTTCCCTTTGAAAAAGCGAATGGTCGCATTGTCATTTTCTTTGAGGTACTTTAGAGCTTCTTCAACTTTTTCGTATTCCAGCGGAATCTGTTCATAAGATTCAAGATCCATAAAGTAATACAGATCACCGTCGGAATACAGGTATTGCATTTCTTTAGTGTCAATATGGGCCAAAGGGAACTTTTCGTTAGGAGAAAATGTTGTTTCGGTGACCGCTCCCGTCATGACATTGCGGATTTTGGTGCGAACAAAAGCAGCCCCCTTCCCCGGTTTAACGTGTTGGAATTCCACCACCACATAAACCGAACCATCCATTTCGAATGTCACACCTTTTTTAAAATCACCTGCTGTAACCATTTTACTCGTACCTCCTGCGTATTTCAGAATTTTGACTCATCGGCGCCAAAATCTATATTTCAGAATTTCTTTTATTTTATCATAAGAAGTTTGATTCTTCAATTTTTCTTTTTATTTGCCACAAACGAGGCCCCGAGCAAATCCGGCTAAATCGTGAATGCGTTCAATATGCGAAAAAGACCGTGACCGCACCATGTCGATTAATGTATCTGCTTGATTCCATCCGCATTCTAAAATCAAATACCCTTGCTCTTTCAGGTGATCATGAACCGATGCAAATAATCGCTTGTAAAAATCATAACCATCCTCGCCGCCATCTAATGCCGCACGGGGTTCATAGTCTTTGACGTCAGGTGATAAATCGGCAATTTCATCTGTAGGGATATAAGGCGGATTCGTCACAATCATATCGAAGCGCTGCCTTTGAGGCAGTCCCTCAAACAAATCACCCAAAATCAATTGTGCCTCCACATGATGTTTTTGCGTATTGCTTTTAGCAACAGCCAAGGCTTCTTTGGAGATATCCGACAGCCATAACTGAATATTTGGGCAATAATGCTTTAATGCGATCCCAATGGCTCCCGATCCACAGCAAAGATCTAAAACCTTGGGCCGCGATCTTTTGGAAATCCATGCCAGCGCAGTTTCAACAATATTTTCCGTATCCGGACGCGGAATCAATACATGGGCGTTGACATCAAAATCCAAGCCCATAAACTCCCGATGGCCGGTGATCATCGCCGAAGGCTCGTGGGCGGCACGGCGTTTGAGCGCATTGTCAAATGCACGGATCTGCTCTAAAGATAATGGCATTTCCGGATGCATTAAAAAATACAGCCGTTCCTGATGCATCACCGCCGCCAACAGGACCTCCGCTTCAAAACGCGACTGTTCCAAGCCCGTTAACTGCAGTTTCTGAGCACCGGCCGTCAATGCATCTTGAATGGTTATTTTTTGCTCTGATGCCATCTCGCCTCCTTATCCTTTCATAAATAAAAAATAAGTCGGAATACCGACTTATTTTTTGAGTGCTTTCGCATATTTTCTGTTGAAGCGTTCGACGCGTCCGCCGGAGTCAACCAGCTTCTGCTTCCCTGTAAAGAACGGATGGCACGCAGAACAAATTTCAACACGCAGTTCCGACTTGACAGAACCTGTTTCAAAGGTATTGCCACAAGCACATTTCACGACAGACTTCCCATAATTCGGGTGGATGCCTTCTTTCATCGTATTCACCTCTTTCGTCGTTTATTCGAAATCAAAGCGCTTTGATTGGATTTCAGCGGAGCTATTATAACAAACCGATACTGGAATTGCAAGTCTTACTCACGATTAAATCGCCGAATCAACGCTACATTATTCGGCGTATGCTCAAGCAATGTCGTCATTTTTTCTGCAAAGGTCACCACTGAATCCTTGGCGTAGGCTTTGCGCAGTTGCACGGCAATTTGTTCTTCCTGCCGGCTTAACAATAAATCGTCCCGGCGGGTACCGCTGCGGCGAATATCAATGGCTGGAAAAATATGCCGCTCTGCCAGATCGCGACTGAGCGTCAATTCCATATTTCCCGTCCCTTTAAACTCTTCATAAATAACATCATCCATTCGGCTGCCGGTGTCAATCAACGCTGTTGCCAGAATTGTCAGACTCCCGCCATTTTCAATATTACGCGCCGCCCCGAAAAATTTCTTTGGGAAATACAAACTCTCCGGATCCAGCCCTCCGGTCAGCGTTCGCCCCGAGGGCTCAATCACCAAATTGTTGCTGCGGGCCAACCGTGTCAGGCTATCCACAAGAATCACCACATTCTTCCCCTGCTCCACCAGGCGCTGTCCACGAGCCAGCACCATCTCCGCCGCCTGCAGATGCTTCATTGCCGGCTCGTCAAAGGTGGAATACACAATATCGGCATCGACTGAACGTTGCATGTCGGTCACTTCTTCTGGCCGTTCATCCACCAAAAGCACAATGAGCTCCATCTCCGGCGCATTGATTCGAATACCATTGGCAATCATTTTAAGCAATGTCGTTTTTCCGGCTTTCGGCGGTGCCACGATCAGCCCCCGCTGTCCTCGACCGATAGGCGCAAAAAGATCGATCACTCGAGCCGCCAGGGTTTCCTCCGGCGTTTCAAGGTTAATCCGCTCGTTAGGAAAAATCGGTGTCAAACGCACAAAATGGGGCCGGTGTGTCACCATTTCCGGCAAATCACCGTTCACCTTCTCGACGTAAAGCAATGCGTCGTAACGATCATTTTCGCCAGACTTGCGCACATGGCCTTCAATTTTGTCCCCGGTGCGCAACCAATAGCGACGGATCACATTCGCCGCCACATAAATATCCTGTTCTCCCGGCAAAAAATCCTCAGTGCGCAAAAAACCGTAGCCATCGGCCGTAATGTCCAAAATGCCCGACTGGCTTTTCTGATATCGCGCCTCATCCGCCACCGCATTGGAGGCCATTAACTCTTCCATTTTTTTGATGAGGTCGGCAGTTCGTTTGCCGTTGACGCGATCCAGAAAGAGCATGGCCGCATATTTTTCTCCAGGCTTAGGCGCGCGCACACGGCCTCCGAGCACATCGCCGGTTTCAATGCGGAATTTCTGAATTTGTGAAGCCGACACATAAATACCAAGCTCATCTTGCCGGTCGATAATGCCGTAACCCTCCGGCAAAACGCGCACTGCCCCTTCACAAACGACAGCTTCTTCAATATTATCATTTAATTTATAACGTCCCAGCCGCCGCGATTCTTTTTCCCGAGATGTTCTTTTTATCTCAGTCGGCTCGGATTCTTTTTGATTTGCCGAATCCGCTGCCTGTTGCAGCGCTTTAATTTGCTCGATCAATCCCTTTTTAAGGACCCGACCTTTTAACGGAATATTCAGCGATGCGGCAAGTTGTTTTAATTCAGAAACCGTCATTTGATTTAAATTCAAGAAAAACCTCCGAAATGTTCGAAACGATTGGTGATCTTCACCGAAAAAATTGAAAGAAAAAATCACAGAAAATTGATAAATATGTTTTGAAGTGTATCAAAAAAATGACAAACTGTCAAAATGTACCCGCACATAAAAAAGAGACTCCGTTAAGAGTCTCTTTGAATGTATTTGATTGTTCAATCTGCGTTTAAGCGTTACGTTTGACGTAACCTTCATAACGGGAGATCGCTTCTTCCTGGGTCTGTTTGTACAGATCTTCCGCGATTTCCGGGAAACCACGGCGCAACGAATTATAACGCACTTCCGACATGATGAAGTCTTGAAATTTATCGAAGTCAGGCTTCTTGGAATCTAAGTGGAAGGGGTGTTCATCTTCCGGATTGAAGTGGTACAGGTGCCAATAGCCACAATCAACAGCTGCTTTCTGATGACTTGGAGTCTTGCCCATGCCGCCTTTGATTCCATGGTTAATGCAGGGCGCATAACCGATAATTAGGGACGGTCCCTTGTAAGCTTCGGCTTCCTTCAAAACCTTCATGAACTGGTTCTTATCAGCTCCGATGGCCACCTGAGCGACATAAACATAGCCGTAAGTCGCAGCAATCATGCCAAGGTCTTTTTTCTTAACCCGTTCGCCGGAAGCAGCAAACTGCGCAATCGCTGCTGTCGGTGTGGATTTAGATGCCTGACCACCGGTATTAGAATAAACCTCGGTATCAAGCACGAAAACATTGATATCTTCTTTCGAAGCCAGAACGTGATCCAAACCGCCGAAGCCAATATCATAGGCCCAACCGTCACCGCCGATAATCCAAACAGATTTTTTGACCAGATGATCCTGATTGCCCATGACAAATTTATATTTGTCAGCCAACTCTGCCGGTGCCTTAAAGTTTTCAAGTGCTGCTTTCAGTGCAGGTGTGGCCGCCTTGGAAGCATCCCCATCGTCTTTCCCGGCGATCCAAGCGTCAATGGCTTCTGCCAAATCGGCCGGTGCAACCGCTTTAATCTGTGTCAGATAACTGGCGATGGTGTTGCGAATAGCTTTTGTCCCCTGGAGCATCCCATAACCATACTCGGCATTGTCTTCAAACAAAGAGTTGGCAAATGTCGGGCCCTGCCCCTCCGCATTGGTGCAATATGGCGAGGCTGGAGCAGAAGCACCCCAAATCGAGGAACAGCCGGTTGCATTGGCAATCATCATGCGATCGCCGTAAAGTTGGGTAATGGTCTTGATGTACGGTGTTTCACCGCAGCCTGCGCAAGCGCCGGAGAATTCAAGCAACGGCTGTTGGAACTGACTGCCTTTAACAGAGTATTTATCCATCTTGTCGTCTTTGACCGGAACCGTCACCGCGTAATCCCAATTTTCAACTTGATGCATTTCTTCGTGGATCGGAACAAGGGAAAGAGCCTTTTCTTTTGCAATACAGGCATCAACACAATTGCCGCACCCCGTACAATCCATCACATCGACCTGGATACGATATTCCAAACCGGCCAATGGCTTGCCCATGGCTTTTTTCGTTTCAAAGCCAGCCGGCGCCGCTGCTTTTTCTTCTTCAGTTAAAAGCACCGGACGAATAGCCGCATGTGGACAGACAAATGAACACTGGTTACACTGGATACATTTGCTGATATCCCATCTCGGAACATTGACAGCAATGCCGCGTTTTTCATATGCCGCGGTCCCAGCATCCCAAGTCCCATCTTCTCTGCCTTCAAAGGCGGAAACCGGAATTGTCGTCCCAACAAATTTACCAATCGGACGAACCACTTCTTTGATAAATTTCGGATCCGTATCAACAATCTCTGCATTATCTTCTGCAGTGGCCCAATCCGCCGGCACATCAAATTGTTTCAGAATCGTCGGATCAACCCCAGCGTCAACTGCTTTATAGTTCATTTCAACAATGGCTTTGCCCTTGTTGCCATAAGTCTTTTTGATGGAAGCCTTGGAGAACTTCACAGCATCTTCAATCGGCAAGATCTTTGCCAGTTTGAAGAAGGCCGCCTGCAGGATCATGTTGGTTCTGCGGCCGAGACCAATATCTTCTGCCGCTTTGGTCGCATTGATCGTATAGAATTGAATATTATTCTGAGCGATATAGCGTTTCATGGACGCCGGTAGCTCTTCATTGATCTGTTCCGGTGTCCAAACGGTATTCAGCAGGAAAGCACCACCTTTTTTCAAACCATCCAACAGATCATACTGATGGACATAGGATTCTGTCGAGCAGGAGATGAAATCTGCCTGGTTGATCAAATAAGGCGATTTGATCGGTTTCTTGCCGAAACGCAGATGCGAACAGGTAATCCCGCCGGATTTTTTCGAGTCATAATCGAAGTAACCCTGAGCATAAAGATCGGTGTTGTCCCCGATAATCTTAATCGCCGATTTGTTGGCGCCAACGGTCCCGTCAGAACCCAATCCCCAGAATTTGCAGGAAGTGGTGCCTTCCGGAATCGTGTTGATTTCTTCCTTGGTTTCCAAACTTCTGTGCGTCAAATCGTCAATAATGGCCAAAGTGAACTGATCCATCGGTTCCGCTTCGTTCATGTTGTCATAAACGGCTTTAACATCACTGGAAGTCGTATCCTTGGAACCCAGACCATAAATGCAACCCAGAATCTTCGGCTGTTCCTTTTCTGCGTAGAAGGATGTCACCACGTCTTCGTATAGCGGATTCCCCAAAGCACCCGGTTCTTTAGTGCGGTCCATCACCGTAATGGTTTTAACGGTCTTTGGAATCATCTTAAGCAGATAATCTTTAGCGAACGGTCTGTAGAGATGAACCTTCACCACGCCGACTTTTTCACCTTTCGCCATTAAATAGTCAATGGTTTCTTCGATTGTATCGGTAATGGAACCCATCGCAATAGTGATGCGGTCTGCATCCGGTGCCCCGTAGTAGTTAAATAAATGATATTCGCGACCGGTATATTCAGAAATCTTCTGAAGATAATCTTCAACAATTTCCGGAACGGCATCGTAAAAACTGTTTGACGCTTCACGCGACTGGAAGAAGATATCGCCGTTTTGGGCAGTACCGCGTGTGACCGGATGTTCCGGATTTAAAGCACGGTCGCGGAAGGCCTGAATCGCATCCCAATCAACGTTATCTTTAAAGAAATCATAATCCATGACTTCGACTTTCTGAATTTCGTGCGAAGTTCTGAAGCCATCGAAGAAGTGGAGGAACGGAATTCTGGACTTGATAGCTGCCAAGTGAGCAACCCCACCAATATCCATGACTTCCTGAACGGACCCGGAGGCCAGCAGAGCAAACCCGGTTTGACGGCAAGCCATCACATCGCCCTGATCCCCAAAGATACACAGTGACTGTGCTGCTAAAGTACGCGCTGAAACATGAAAAACGCCCGGAAGCAATTCGCCAGCAATTTTGTACATGTTCGGAATCATTAACAGCAACCCCTGCGAAGCCGTAAAAGTTGTTGTCAATGCACCAGCCTGAAGTGAACCGTGAACCGTCCCGGCAGCGCCACCTTCGGATTCCAGTTCGGACACTTTAACTGTTTCATCAAAAATGTTCTTTCTTCCCGCAGCTGACCAAGCATCAACATGCTCTGCCATTGGCGATGAAGGTGTAATTGGGAAAATACCCGCGACTTCGGTAAAGGCATATGCGACGTGTGCAGCAGCCTGATTACCATCCATCGTCATCATTTGTTTGGACATATAATCCTCCTTCATGAATTATAAAATAAACAATCAAACACTCTTTAAAAAGTATTTATTGCAAAATATTATACCATATTGGGCAATTTTGTACAGTTGTAAATTTGGATATATTTTTGATTATGTTAACTTTTGGCAACTCTTTATAATTGTACAAAAAATTATCTTTTTGATGAAAACGTATTGATGGCAGTGTGATTTAAGCCATTTTCCACATAATAATTGAAGCAATCTGCATATGCTCGCTCTCACAATGGCAATAAAAAAATCGCCGAAGCGATCTGTTTTTTCGAAAAGATGGTGATCCATCGGGGATTTGAACCCCGGACACCCTGATTAAAAGTCAGGTGCTCTGCCAACTGAGCTAATGGATCGTTTGATTGATGGCAGGGGTAGCAGGAGTCGAACCTGCGAATTCCAGAGTCAAAGTCTGGTGCCTTAACCACTTGGCCATACCCCTAAGAAATGGGGTGGATGAAGGGACTCGAACCCCCGACAACCAGAACCACAATCTGGCGCTCTACCAACTGAACTACATCCACCACAATTTGAGAGAGAAATGGCGCGCCAACAGGGATTCGAACCCCGGGCACACGGCTTAGAAGGCCGTTGCTCTATCCAACTGAGCTATTGGCGCATAAAATAATGGAGCGGGTGAAGGGAATCGGACCCTCGCGACTGGCTTGGAAGGCCAGGGCTCTACCACTGAGCTACACCCGCAAATGCCTTTAGCCAGCTGGCACTCACATTCTCTCGCAAGAACAGAACTCATTATACTGATAAAGAACCTCTTTGTCAACATATTTTTCATGAAATCATTTCAAATTTGTCAGCCTTTTAATCACCTGATATACATGGCCAATCGGCAATCCCACCACATTAAAATAATCCCCTTCAATTCCGGAAACAAAGGCCGAAAAGGGGCCTTGAATATCGTATGCGCCCGCTTTATTCATCGGATGATTTTCTGCCACATAGCGTTCAATTTCCACATCTGTCATTGGATAAACATGTACTTTCGTTTTCTCTAAAAAAGTCATATGCTTCGGATTTTCTCCCAAGCGCCAGATACTCACGCCCGTCCAAACGAGATGCGTCCGATTCGAATAGGCGTGCAGCATATCAATAGCCTCTGCCTTTGTTTGGGGTTTCCCCAACGCGCGGCCATCCAAAGACACCAAAGTATCTGCCCCAATAACAATCATTTCTTGTTTCGCTTCTCCGATCAGGGCTTCAACAACAGCATGCGCTTTCTTTTCCGCCAACTCGCACACCATCTCCTCGGGCAAATCGGAAACTGTCAATTCTTCAATCTTTGAAGGCCGCACTTCAGGCTCAAGGCCGATCATTTGCAATAATTCCAACCGTCTGGGAGAAGCCGAAGCCAGAATGATTCGCATAAGCGTTATCCCCTATCTATCTTTTCAAATCACCGCAGGTTTTATTGATTCAATGAATGGATCTCACCGGTTATTTCGTCCCGATCGATCGTCACGATGGCGTAGCTCGGCACATCGCCATAGTGCCCGCCAATAAGCGCGCCGGGATTCAAAAGTAAGATGCCTTCTTCTTCGGCGATGAAAGTATGATGGGTATGCCCGAACAATACAGCGTCGGCGTTCTCCTCCATGCCGCGGTATAGCAAAGGCGCGAGATCCTGCTTGACACCAAAATGATGGCCGTGGCAGGCCATAATGGTTTTCCCCGCTACTTTGATCTTGGCCAGTTCGACCCCTTCCGGATCTCCCATGTCGCAATTGCCGCGGATCCAATAAACCGGGGCCTTGCTCCATACATTGATTTTTTTAGCATCGCGCACATAATCCCCCAGATGAAAAATCGCATCAACTTCACCCATCGCTAAAACCGCATCCTGAAGATTCATGATATTGCCGTGACTATCTGAGACGACCCCTATCCGTTTCATTAACGCCACCCTTCTTTACTTTAACGAATTCCCAGCTTTTCCGTCATTTTTTCCTTCGCCAACGCCATCGCTCGTGCACGATGCGAAATGGCATTTTTTTCAGCTTCACGCATCTGGGCATAGGCACGACCGCTCTCCTTCGCAATAAAAAGCGGATCATAGCCAAAGCCGCCATCCCCCTGGAGCGATGTAGCAATCCGCCCTTCGACAATGCCGCGGCCGGTCCACTCCTCGTCGTCCGGAAAAATCAAAGCCACGGCACACACAAACTGTGCTCCGCGTTTTTCTGCCGGCACATCGGCCAGTGCCTTCAGCAATTTACGGTTATTGTCGGCATAGGTAACGTGCTCACCGGCATAACGCGCCGAAAAAATGCCCGGCGCACCATCCAAAGCATCCACGCACAACCCAGAATCGTCCGCCATTAAAATGGCGTTGGTATCTTTTACATACGGTCGAATAGCGCGTACTTTTATCAGGGCATTTTCTTCAAAAGTCGCACCGTCTTCAATGATTTCCACATCGATGCCAGCATCCGCCATCGTTAGAACTCCATACGCGCCATCCAGCATATCGTGAATTTCAATGGCTTTGTGCGGATTGCCGGTGGCTAAAATAATCTTTTGTTTGCTCATTCGCGTATCTCCAAAGCATCCTTCTGCACCGCAATCAGATGCGCAATGCCATCCTGTCCCAATGCCATTAACTGATCAAATTCATCCCGGGTAAACGGACGGGCCTCGCCGGTCCCCTGGATTTCAATGATGCGGCCATCGTCCGCCATGACCAAATTCATGTCAACTTCTGCGTGGGAATCTTCAAGATAGCATAAATCCAAAATCGGCATACCCTGCCAGACGCCAACGGACGTCGATGCGACAAAACCGCGAATCGGATTCTTTTCGATCATGCCGTTATCCAAAAGTGACGCCACGCAATCCCAAAGGGCAATGAAAGCCCCGGTGATGGCGGTGGTTCTGGTGCCACCATCGGCCTGGATCACATCACAGTCGACGCGGATCGTGCGCTCGCCCAGAGCTTCCATATCGACAACCGAGCGTAGGCTTCGGCCAATCAGCCGCTGAATTTCCACCGAGCGTCCGTCCGTCTTGCCGTTTCGGTTCCGCCGCTTACGCGTTTCTGTCGCACTGGGCAGCATGCCGTATTCAGCCGTCACCCATCCCCGACCTTCACCGCGCATAAATCCGGGTACAGTCTCTTCGCACATCGCTGTGCAGAGCACTTTGGTATCTCCAACGGCCATGAGCACGGATCCGGATGCGTGCTTGGTGAAATGTCGCACTACTTGTGCCGGGCGGCCTTCATTATAAAATCGTCCATCCGGTCTTTTAAGCTGTTCTGTCATGTCCGTCCTCAGCCTTTCAACTGCTTTTCAACCAGTTCCTGGATAATCTGATTGGCCATTTGCGGATTGGCCTGACCCTTGGTCGCCTTCATCACCTGTCCGGTCAAAAACCCATAAGCCTTTTTATTTCCGGCGGCAATATCTGCAATGGATTTCGGATTGTCGGCGATCACCTGAGCAACCACATCCGTCAAAGCGTCTGTATCGCTCATCTGCGCCCAATTATTAACGTCAACAATGGTCTTCGGCGACGTTTCGCCGCCTTCAAACATTTTATCCATTACTTTTTTCGCAATTTTTCCGGAAATGGTGTTGTCGGTAATCATGGCGATCAGCTCAGCCAAATCCTTTGGCGCGAAGGGAATCGTCGCCATGGTAAGTTCCCTTTCCTTTAAATGGGCGGGAATATCCACCATGAGCCAGTTAGAAATCTGCTTGGGTTCATTGAGGATCGCGACCGTCTCTTCAAAAAAGCGCGCGGTTTCTTTCGATGTGGTGAGGACTTCAGCATCATATTCCGGCAAACCATAATCCGATACGTAACGTGCCTTTTTCGCTTCCGGCAATTCCGGCAGTTCGGATTTTGCCTTGGCGATCTGTTCGTCGGTAATGACAATTGGCACCAGGTCCGGTTCCGGAAAATAGCGATAATCTTGGGCATCTTCTTTGGAACGCATGGAAGAACTGACACCCTTGGCATCATCCCATTTCCGCGTTTCCTGAATGATCCGATGTCCTTTCTTGAGCTCAATGATCTGCCGCTTACTTTCATAGCGCACCGCTCTTTCTAAGGCGCGGAAAGAATTTAGGTTTTTCATTTCGGTCCGTGTTCCCAGTTCATCACTGCCCTTGGGTTTGACCGATAGGTTCACGTCAAAACGGATGGACCCCTCTTCCATTTTACAATCGGATACGCCGGTATATTCCAACGTATTGCGCACCTTTTCAGCAAAGGCCCGGGCATCCTCCGGTCCGGTCATGTCCGGCTCGCTGACGATTTCGATCAACGGCACACCGCAACGGTTCACATCGATTAATGTGCCGTCCGCCGATTCGTGCAGCAGTTTCCCGGCATCTTCTTCAATGTGAATTCGAGTAATCCCAATGGGTTTGGTTTCCCCATTCACATTGATATCCACCGATCCGCCCAAACACAACGGCCTGTCAAACTGTGATGTCTGATAGGCTTTCGGCAGATCCGGATAAAAATAATTTTTACGATCCATCTTGCTGAAATTGGCGATTTTGCAATTGAGCGCCAAACCCGCCTTCGTCGCAAATTCGATCACTTTTTCGTTAATAACCGGCAATACTCCGGGCATCCCCAGACAAACCGGGCAAGTGTGGGTGTTTTCGGGATCTCCAAACTTTGTCGGACAAGCGCAAAAGATCTTGGTCTTCGTCTGCAGTTCGGCGTGAATTTCCATTCCGATGACAATATCGTATTCCATTGTGTAACTCCATCCTTAAAGTTGCGGCTGATACTGCCGGAAATTCACGGCACTTTCCAAAACATGGGCTGCTCTTAAAATACGGTCTTCACCAAGCGCCGGCCCCACCAATTGAATGCCAATCGGCAGCCCGGCATCATCCAAAGCCGTCGGTAGCGAGATCCCCGGCACCCCAGCGATATTCATCGGCACCGTGAAAATATCGTTGAGATACATATCCAGCGGATTGCCGATTTTTTCGCCGATGCCAAAAGCCGTTGAGGCCGAAGTCGGCGTCAACATCACATCACATTGCTCAAAAACAGATTTAAAGTCTTCAACAATGAGCGTGCGAACCTGCATCGCTTTCTTATAGTAGGCGTCATAATAACCAGAGCTAAGGGCATAAGTTCCCAGCATGATTCGGCGCTTAACCTCGTCGCCAAAGCCCTGAGTCCGAGTCTGATAGTACATGTCAATATAATCGGTGTATTCTTCGGCGCGAACCCCGTAGCGCACGCCATCATAGCGTGCCAAATTAGAAGATGCTTCTGCACAGGCAATAATATAATACGCCGCCAGTGCCTGTTTCAAATAATGAAAATCCACCTCGACGACTTCCGCGCCGGCCACTCGAAACACATCGAGCGCGTCATTAGCCGCCTTTTGAACTTCCGCCTGAACGCCATCGTCAAAAGAGCTTTTCATCACGCCAATCTTCATCCCTTGGACACTGTCTTTTAAGCCGGCCAGATAGTCCTTCTTGGGAATATTCAGCGACGTCGAATCTTTCGAGTCGTGACCGGCGATCGCGTTCAGAACGATTGCGGCATCTTCAACATCTTTGGTAAAGGGGCCGATCTGATCCAGCGATGACGCAAAGGCGATGAGTCCATAACGCGACACCAAACCATAAGTCGGTTTGAGACCGACCACCCCACACAACGAAGCCGGCTGGCGAATGGAGCCGCCAGTGTCAGACCCCAGTGAAAAGGCTGCCATATCCGCAGCCACCGCCACAGCAGAGCCGCCGGAGGAGCCGCCGGGTACTTTGGTAATGTCCCAGGGATTTTTAGTCGTTTGATAGGCAGAATTTTCTGTGGAAGAACCCATGGCAAATTCATCCATATTGACTTTCCCCAGCATAACCGCCCCGGACTGATTCAGTCTGGTGTAAACATCGGCATCGTACGGCGGGACAAAATTACCCAAAATCTTGGAAGCCGCCGTCGTGTGGATGCCATTGGTGCAGATGTTGTCTTTCAACGCATAGGGAATACCTGCTAACGGAGCATCTCCTCTACCTTTTTGGTCCATTGTCATGGCGACTTCAAGAGCCTGTGCGGTATGGTCAAGCAAAAAAGCATCTAATTGGCCATCAAGGCTTTTAATGCGATCCGCGTAAGCCTGGGCCACATCAAAGACGCTCAGTTCACCCTGATTCAATAGATCTAGCGTTTCGTGAATGGTTAATCGTGTGATATCCAAATTCATTTCCTATTCCAGCACTCTCGGCACTTTAAAACAGCCATTTTCAGAATCCGGCGCATTAGCCAGCACCGCCTCATTAGAAAGTGACTCGCCAATTTCATCCTTGCGATACACATTTTTCACCGGTAAAATATGCTCTGTCGCGGCCACATCTGTCGTGTCGACTTCATTCAGCGTATTGACGTAATCCAAAACGCTGCCCAGCTCCTTCACCATTTTCTCGGTTGCCGCTCCATCAAAGCGCAACCTGGCAAGATTTGCCACATAGGTAACGTCTTCTTTTGAAATACTCATTGCAATATCTCCTCATTTAAAAGTTCATAAGTTCGTTTTACCATATTGATTTATTATAGTTGATTCGACGGGCATTTTCAACGCCAATCACAGAATGCCCGTTTAAAATTGCTTCGCACAACTTTAATCAGTTCAGGCGAAGCGTTCGACAAATTCGGCTTCAGAAATAATGGAAACGCCCAGATCTCTGGCCCTTCGATTTTTTGCGGAAGTGCTTTCCACATCATTGTTTACCAGATAATCGGTTTTTTTCGAAACCGATCCGCTGACATGCCCGCCCTGAGACTCGACATAAGCTTTAAACGCATCCCGATTTTGATAATGCCGCACCTTGCCGGTGATCACAAAAGTCAGCCCTTCGCATCGACCACGATTACTTTGTTTCGCTCCCATATCGACTTGAAGTTCTGCCAGCAGTTGCGTTAAATCCGCTGCATTTTTCTCATCGGCGTACCAGGTTAGAAGCGAATCGGATCTTTCCGGGCCAATGCCTTCAATATCATCAAATCCTTCGTTTGCGTTCAATCGATTCAGCACGCCTTCAAGGCCGATAGCATTGGTCAACCGTTTGCCGGCATCCACCCCGATCATTGGAATACACAAAGCAAAGAGCAAATTTTCCGGTTTAACCCGACGACTCTTTTCAATTGCCGCAGCCAAATTGGTCACGGATTTTTCGCCAAATCCATCCATCTCACGAATAGTGTCAAAATGTTTTGACAACTGATAAATATCTGAAAAACTTTTGATAAATCCCTGATTAATAAATTTATTCATCGTTTGAATGGACAGACCGTCGATATCCATCCCGTAACGGCTAACAAAGCGATTGAATTTCTGCAGGTGCTTGGCTGCGCATTCGGGATTGGAGCAATGCAGTGTCTCCGCACCGGATGACGATACGGCCACAGTCGTCGGCGCGCTACAAACCGGGCAGGTCTCTGGAATGACAAAATTCCCCTCACCCTCTGCCGCGATGACCTTCGGAATAATTTTATTCGCTTTAATCACTGTCACCCTGGTCCCGGCCCCGCCGATCCCCAGGCGCCGACACTCGCTAATATTGTGCAGACTCGCCCGCTTGACGATCGTGCCTTCGAGCGCCACCGGTTCAAAAATAGCCACCGGCGTAATAGTTGATGCTGCACAGGACCAATCAATCTCCGTCAAAATTGAATCGACCGATGTGTCTTGCCATTTAAAGGCCAATCCTGCGCGTGTCGCGTGATGCCCGGTCACGGATCCTGTCCGGGCATAATCCGTGTCGTCGTAAGTCATCACCAATCCGTCTACCGGATAGGGAATTGCACCTTTGCTGATTTGTTCACTCCAGCGCGCGATGCCATCGCTCAGCGTATCGGCCTGCAGGCGTTCTCGCGCCACCGGATGAAATCCCAAAGACGCAAGGTAGTCCATCCGCGCACCCCAGGAGATCATCTCGTGATCAAGATGCACCAGCGTGAAAGGTATCCACTGCAAATGCCGCCGCCTAACTTCGTCAATATCCTTTAAGCTCAGCGACCCCGACGCCAAATTGCGCGGATTGGCATAAGTCTCTTCACTCTCCAGTAAAAACGATTCAAAATCCTTATAGGTGATCAACGCCTCACCGCGAATCACCAAATGTCCCGGCTCCGATATTTGAATCGGCACACCGTCAATGGCCGGGGCCAAATGGGTGATGTCTGTGCCGACGTTGCCATTGCCCCGGGTCACCAGCCGGCTCAACCGCCCTTCGTCGTAGGTTGCCACTAAAGTGAGTCCATCCAGTTTGAGCGAAAGCCAGACATCCCGGCCATCGGCCCATTTCACTAGGTCGGCAACGGTTTTGGTTTTCGCCAGCGACAGCATCGGATATTCGTGAGCTACTTTTTCGCCGCTTGCTTCTGATGACGATGCGCTGACACGTTGGGTCGGCGAATCAGAGCGCGCGTAGCCAGCTTCTTTTTCAAGCCGAATCAATGCGTCAAAAAGTGCATCCCACTCATAGTTGGACATCAGCTCTTCTCTGCCGCCGTAATATGCCTCTGACGCCGCATTGATCTTCTCGATCAAATCGGCCATTTGCTGATTGATGGTTAATTCTGCCATGGTCATCCTCTAATTTTAATCTGCCGGCAGCACGAATCCAGGATCAAGTTTTTTAATACCGACTCCGGGAAAGGCCACCGAAATCTGATGCGCTTTCACTTCAACAATGGTCCCGACGCCAAATTTTTTATGCTTCACTTTGTCGCTAAGCTGATAATTATTCGTCCCCGAACCGATGTCAGGCGCTGCTTTTTTCTTTTTACCATAAGTCAGGTTGGCACCGAAGGCACTGGGTCTGCGACCAAAGGTCTGATTCGCCCGCTTCCCCGCTTCACTGATCACCGCCTCCCGGGAATGATGCTCCTCTTCGTGGATGCAGTCCACCGGCAACTCCCGCAAAAACCGCGAGGCAATCTGAGGTTGGCGTCTGCCAAATACCGTTCGTTCTGACGCGTGAGACAAATAAAGCTTTTTCTCTGCCCGGGTAATCCCCACGTAACAAATGCGCCGTTCTTCTTCCATCTGGGCAGGATCATCAAAAGAACGCGCGTTGGGGAAAATCCCGTCCTCCATTCCCGGCATAAACACCACAGGAAATTCCAGCCCCTTCGCATTGTGCAATGTCATCAAGAGGACCTTGCCTTCATCGGTTTCATATTTATCCGTTTCGCTGGTCAGCGCCACCGTTTCCAGATAGGCGGTCAAACTCGTGTCATCAGAATTCTTTTCAAAATCTGCCGCCGAAGAAATCAGTTCCTGCAAATTTTCAATGCGCGCTTCCGCCCTTTCCACTTTACCCGTTTCGAGCATCGTCATATAGCCCGTCGCGTCAATCACGTGTTCAATAAGCGACGCCACCGATTCCTCTGCTGCCGCGGTCATGAGCTCCTGCATCATATCTGCAAAGCGGCGCACCTTGGTTTGAATGCCCGCCGAAAGCGTTGGCACCGCTTCGACATTGAGCACCGCATCCATCAGACTGTAACCTTTAAAGTCGGCGAAATCCTGGAGTTTCTGAATCGTCATGCCGCCGATCCCCCGCTTGGGCGTATTGATGATGCGCACCGTGCCCAGGTTATCCGCCGGATTGAGCAACACATGCAAATAAGTCACGATGTCCTTGACTTCCATCCGGGCATAAAAGCCCGTTCCTCCCACTAATTGATAAGGGATCGCCCGTCGCATAAAAGCCTCTTCAAACAAACGCGACTGAGCGTTGGTGCGGTAAAGCACCGCACAATCGCCGTAGGTAAACGCCTCATCCCGTCGCAGTCGTTCAATTTCATCGGAGACGGCATCCGCCTCTTCACAGCCCTGATCGTAAGCCGATACAGCGATTTTTTCGCTTCCCGGGTTGTGTGTCCATAAATTTTTTTCTTTTCGGCCGGTATTATTGGCAATCACCCCGTTGGCCGCTTCAAGAATCACCGGCGTCGAGCGATAATTCTCTTCCAGCTTGACGACTTTTGCGTCAGGATAGTCTTTTTCAAAATCGAGGATATTGCGGATATCCGCGCCGCGCCAGCCATAAATCGATTGGTCATCATCCCCGCAGACACAAAGATTGCGGTGCCCGCCGGCCAGCAGGTTCACCAATTCATACTGACTGTGGTTGGTGTCCTGATATTCATCCACCAAAATATATTTAAAGCGCTGCTGATAGCCCGCGAGAATTTCCGGATGTTCCTTAAACAAAATCAACGTGTTAAGAATCAAATCGTCAAAATCCATCGCATTGTTTTGCATCAGCGCTTCCCGATAACGGTGATAAAAAAGAGCCACTTTCTTCAGTCGAAAATCCCCGGCCGCCAATTGATCAAAGGCATTGGGGAGCATTCCCTTTTCCTTGGCCGCGGAAATTTCGCCAATCACATAGCCAAAGGGATATTGCTTATCCGATAAATCCAATTCCTTGGCAATTTGTTTGTAAAGCCGCTTTTGATCGTCCGCATCATAGATCACAAAGTTATCTCCATAGCCCAAAAGCTTTGCGTGCATGCGCATGATCCGCGCACACATCGCATGAAAGGTGTACATCCAAATGCGGTTCGTTTCTGGGATATCCATGGCCGCAATTCGATCCCGCATTTCTCCCGCCGCCTTATTAGTAAAGGTAATGGCCAGAATTTGAGAGGGCCACGCTAAGCCTTGTTCCAAAATATACGCAATACGGTGAATGATCGTCCGCGTTTTGCCTGAGCCAGCACCAGCCAATATCAAAAGCGGCCCTTCTGTTGCAAGTGCCGCTTCTCTTTGTTGTTCGTTTAATCCGTCCAGTAAACCCATTCATCCTCCAAATTTTCAACACTTTCCTTTATTCTGACTTTTCAATAGGCAGCAAAACAGTCATTGTCGTACCCTGACCTTCCTCACTGTCAACCAAAATCTTCCCGTGATACTGCGTCACAATCCAAAATGCTATCGAAAGGCCCAAACCCGTACCGCCGACCGCCCGAGACCGTGCTTTATCCACCCGATAAAATCGACTGAAAATTTTATCTTGATCGCTTTTGGCAATCCCGATACCCCGATCTATTACCGACAAAGCAACCTGCGTGTCCTTACGGCGACCGATTAACTTCACAACGGTATTTTCGCCGCTATATTTAATGGCATTATCCACCAAAATCACAATCAGCTGTGTTAAAAGCGCCCGATCGCCACTGACAGCGAGTGCTTCGTCAGGCATTTCCCAATCTAACAGGATATTTTTCTGTGCCGCCAGTGGCAGCATCCGTTCAATGACTTGCTGCGATAAAAACGCGAGATCAATGCGTTCCATTTCAATTTTGGTTTCCCCTGCATCCACCCGTGCCAAAAACATTAAATCTTCGACGATGCGCCGAATACGTTTCGTCTCTTGATAGGCATTGTCAAGCCATTGCATCTCTTCGGCGATAGTTTGATCGCGATCTTCTTTAATCACCTCGAGGTTGGTTAAAATCACGGCGATCGGTGTTCGCAATTCATGCGACGCATTGGCTAAAAACTCCTGCTGTCGCTCCAGATTTTCACGAATCGGCTTGAGGGCGCGCCCGGATAAAAAGAAGCCGCCGGCCAGTGAAATGCCGCAGCCAATAGCGACTACCAATAAAATGGCTGTCAATGTCACGCTTGAAAGCGTATGAACGGCATGCATATTTCGCACAATCTGAATGATCGTCAACCGCCCGTTCGCATCGACAACACCACCGGTGCAAATTTTATAGGTTCCGCCCTTTTCCTGATAATCCACGGTCCAGTAGCCGGTGTGATGCTCGTTAAAATAACGTTGCGTTAAATGTTTGAGCGCTTTCCGACTGACATTTCCGTCGACCGACGCTGTTGCAGCAACGTTGAACATATCATCCCACACCAAATAGCCAGCGTCGTTTTTCTCCAAATTCTTTTTTAAAAGGGACAGCGCTTGAATCTGCGACGAATCTTTAGAATGTCGGTTGATGCCGTCGAGATTGGTAACCAGCTGAGAGGCGTAAGCCGTCATCGTACCGTTCAATTCCGACTGCTGGCGCATATTCAAACTGATACTGATAATAAAAATGGATAATGCCGTCAAACCAATCAAGACCAAGGTATTAATCAATGTCAGATTGAAACGCAGCTTCGTTAATTTATTCATCCCTTTTGAGCACGTATCCCATGCCCCTTAATGTTTTAATGGTCACCTTCGCACCTGATAGCTTCTTTCGCAGATAATGAACATAAATTTCTACCGAATTTTCGACGGCTTTACCGTCATTGCCCCAGATGCGTTCTAAAAGTACTTTCTTCGCAATGGTCTGTTTCGGATTGAGGATAAAGAGCTCCAACATCTGAGATTCCTTTGCTGTCAACCGCACCTTTTTGGTCCCAATTAATAATTCCCCACTGGTTGTGTCGAGCACAAGATCCGCATATTGAATCACATTGTCGGCATATTGCTCTCCAGCGCGGCGTCCCAGCGCGCGAATTCTTGCGATTAATTCATCCGTCTCAAAAGGCTTGACCACATAATCATCCGCACCCATATTCAGTCCTTTGACTTTATCCTGTGTGCTATCTTTTGCCGTCAACAGTAAAACCGGAACTTTTTTGCCGGTCTGCCGAATGTGCTTTAAAACCGTCAGGCCATCCACTTCCGGCAACATAATGTCCAAGACGATCACATCGTAGATATCACGGTCAGCCATCTGTTTTCCGCTTGCCCCGTCGTTGACTACATCGACTTCCACTTTGTTTTTTTTCAGCAGCTTTGCCAAAGCTGCAGACAACGAGATCTCATCTTCAACTAATAATACCCGCATCTTATCCCTCTGCAACGCTTTAATTTGATCGTTACCGTTATCTATTATTGGTTTAATTCTTTTTTGTTCTTTCTTCGGCCGCGCCACCAACGATGTCGTGCATCATTTAGTTGATTCTCGTCTGTTGCCAATGGTTTCTCGGGATCGGATTCCGGTACTGCCTTATTTTTCGCTTCCCCGTCTGCATTATTCGCTTGTGTATCAACGGCAGACACATCACTTGTTTCACCGCTTTCCGGCCCTATCCCCAAAGGCGTCACGATAACTTCTTCCGTCACTTCAACGATTTCACCCTCGTCACTGAGTACTTTTTTAGTGACCGTTTGTGTCTCTGTGATCTTTTCAGAAGGTTTCTCAACTTTCGCTCGGGCATCTGCCTCTGCCTGCGTCAACGCCCAATCATCAATACTCTGACGTTCGTCGCCAACTTTCTGGGCCTTCCCCCGCGAATCCCGATGCGCTTCTGAGTTATCTTTAATGCTTTCAAACATTGCCGCCGGCATGTCCACCCCCTGATCGTATTCCACTTTACGATGGCAGTGGATGTACACCGGCAGAGCACGATCGTAATTCACTAGGAAACTGTCATCTGGCAAAATCCCTTTAGCCATCAAATAATAAATGAAGAGTCCCAGATAATAAGCTTTATCAGGATCAAGCTCTGTGAGACTGGCGTAACGATCAAAAGCTCGTTCCAAAGAATCTCCGTCTTGAACGATATCGCCGCCGAGGCGAATCCATTCTCTGGACAAATTCGTCGTTAGCGACTTATCAAAATACGTCCACAGGATCCCCCGTGCAACAGATTCATCCTTTATTTTAAGTGATTGCATCAAATCCTTTCCGCCTTTGGCAAAAGCTCTGGCGATACGCGCTGTATAAGATGTTTCGCTTCTCGGTTCTCGCAGCTGCCCTTCATTTTGTGTGTCCATTAAATAACTGAGCAAGGCGTCATCTTCGCCGATCGCCTTTTGGATGGCTGCCCACTCACTGTACAGACAGAAAGGAATGTATCCAAAGTCACGAAAAAGGTGATCGGAGATCCGCTTGATTTCTATCACCGCTTCTCGATCAGCATAAATGCGTTTTTCCTCTGCCACATAGCGATCCATCTGGAAATAACGATTATTCTCTGAGAAGAACTGTCCCATTTCTCCAATGGTTTCAATATCCTTGCTAAAGAAAATCAGTCCTTCAAAGGTTTCATAAACGGAGACCGTTTCACTCTGATGATTTTCCGTCGGCAGTTGAATATAGCGCATCCCCTGATAGATCAGATCGTTCAACGGGTAATAAACGTCATTGGGATAGGCATCCTGATAGATAAACATTACACGTTTGCTCCGCTTGAAGCAAAGAATATATCCCCGCGAGGCAAAGAATCCCCAGGCCGGTTCCGGCTTTCTTCTTTCAAATTTAACGTTAAAATGATCCGCATAATAACAATTGCTGCGAATATAGTCCACCATATCATCCCGGGTCCGAATGCCTAAGGTCAAAAAATTGCTCAAATAATCTCGCACCAGAAGATCCAATGTCACTCCATACGGATCATACAAATCCAGAATGGGAACTGTCCCTGCCTTTTTAAGATTTTTGACGATGCAAAGCAGAATACAATCGATATGAATCGCAGAAAAAGGTTCATTGGGACGGATTTTCCGCAAATCCGACCGCGCTTTCTCTCCCAGGATATTAAGCACAGTACGTCGTTTACGTTCGTGCCGTTCTTTTAAATGTTCATTGTATTTGTCAATCATGTGCACGACTTTTTTAAAGGGCACTTCATCATTGCTGTATAAACTGACAAATTTATCGTCGTCGAGCCCCTTATCCACGTATTTGACCGACGTCAGATTAATCGCTTGAATGCCTTCCTGTTGTTTGGTAGCATACCGGATTTCCATATCTGAAGGAAAGGAAATCGCAATGATTTTTGATCCTTCAATTTGCTGAAGAACAATCCCACGCGACGATAAGAATGCGTTGACCCAAACGCGTGGTACTGTATCGCTACAATTAGCCTGAACTTGTTTGATCCAAAACGTTGTATTATTGAAATATTTGGGGAAACTCATCAATTCCGCATCTGCCAAATTGGCTGAAAAGCCAAAAGAAAGCAATTGATACACAATGCGTGCCAAATCCCGGGTGAAGTCCGGATCCGCTTCTTCCCGATTAATAAAGGTCATAAATAACGGGTTGTCCTTTGCCGTGAAGTGAGGGGCAAATTTCAGGACAACCGCAACCGCCAGAAAAATTAACGTGTCAATGTCGACCGATCCCAATTTTGTAACCCGATAATCCTTTTTAAGGGTGGTCAGCATGTCGGCCCGCATTTTTTCCATCAGATCGATCCCCTGGGTCAGCGTTTTGTAACACGACGAACACAAGCATTCATATTGAATATTCAGACGCGGTTTATTAATCTGATACGTTCTGGCAAAAACACCCAATTCCTTTCCACATCTTTCGCAGGTATCCTTTTTCATTGGATATCGCTCCTTTCCCGCTCAAAAAATCTCTGGCCCTCCAGAAATCTGATATCTTTTGAATGCATTTATTCTATCATAACGCCTTTGAAGATTAAAACCCTGGCTGTCAAAACCATACAAAAAACTGCCCGAAACTTTGCCCGAGCAGTCTATAAAACCATTCCCCGATAAGGAATGAAAATCTGATCTTCGCACCATTAGCGCGAATTCAGTAAAATATTGCAATTGGTGCGGATGAAAGGACTCGAACCTTCACATCAAAAGATACCAGATCCTAAGTCTGGCGCGTCTGCCAATTCCGCCACATCCGCAGGCAACGTCACTCGAGCGAACAAGCACTCGCCTGTAACGTGCTCATATAACATACCACAAAAAAAAGCCGGCCGCAAGACCGACTTTTTGACGTCAAACTCAACAACTTGAGCAAGCGCCCACCTACGCGTTCATCCGCGAAATAAATCCTGCGGAGATGACGCGTTTAACCTTCGATAGAAATAACCTTGTAATCCTTGTCTTCGACGACTTTAGTTAATACGGCGTCGTCGACGTCCTGATTTAGTTCAACCATGGCGACACCGGCAGTGTGGCTGACCATCGCCTTGTCAACCTGCTCTAAACTTTCCAGCGCCTTGGTTACCATGCTTTCACAATGACCACACATCATGCCTTCAATTTTAATGGTTTTTTTCTGCACTTTTGTTTCTCCTTGAATTTTCTGATTATTGAATTTCTTTAAGTTGTTGTCCGCTATAATATTTTCTGTCGAACGATGCTTGGGCACCAATTTTTTATCCTTTGAAGGATCGTCCATTTTGAACAAGTTGAGGCGCAACGCGTTCGTCACGACGCAAAAGCTCGACAAGCTCATCGCGGCCGCACCGACCATCGGATTCAAAAAAGGCGCACCGAATAAAACATGATAAAGGCCCGCCGCCAGAGGAATCCCGATGACGTTATAGAAAAATGCCCAGAATAGATTCTCGTGAATATTTTTTAAGGTCTGCCGGCTCAAACGAATGGCCGCCGGCACATCCAGAAGCCGGCTTTTCATCAATACGGCGTCCGCCGCATCAATAGCAATGTCTGTGCCGGCGCCAATGGCCATGCCGATATCGGCCCGGGTGAGTGCCGGCGCATCGTTAATCCCATCGCCAACCATCGCGACCTTGCCGTTTTTCTGCAGATCTCGGATCACTGCTTCTTTCCCATTAGGCAGCACGCCGGCCACCACTTGATCGACCCCGGCCTGATCGCCGATAGCCTTGGCCGTGCGCTCATTATCGCCGGTCAGCATGACCACCTGAATGCCCATGCCTTTAAGTTGTGCGATCGCCTCGCGGCTGTCCGCTTTAATCACATCGGCCACGGCGATCGCACCGATCAATGCGCCGCCCTTAGCAAAAAGCAGCGGCGTCTTGCCGGTCGCCGCCAATGCTTCCATCCGATTTTCAAACGCCGAATCGACAGCCACCTGCGGCTTAAGATATTGCAAACTGCCGCCAATCAGCCTTTCCCCGTGATAAGAGGCTGACAGGCCATTGCCCGGCAATGCCGAAAAATCTGTCACGACCTGCGGCGCGATCTGATTTGCTTTGGCATAATCCATGATCGCTTTTGCCAGCGGATGCTCGCTTTTCACTTCCAAAGACGCGGCTAATTGCATCAATGTCGATGGATCCACACCGTCCGCAGGCAGAACCTCCGTCACCTTGGGCGTCCCTTCAGTGATTGTACCGGTTTTATCCAGCGCAACAATTTCGATTCGTCCTGTTTCCTCCTGGGCGGCGGCCGTTTTAAACATAATGCCGTGCTTGGCACCCATTCCAGATCCGACCATGATGGCAACCGGTGTCGCCAAGCCCAGTGCGCAGGGGCAGGAAATCACCAATACCGAAATTCCGCGCGCCAACGCAAATCCAACGCTTTTCCCGGCGACCAGCCAAACCGCAATCGTGACCAGGGCGATAGCAATAACCGCCGGCACAAACACACCGGAAACCTTATCTGCCACCTTGGCAATGGGCGCCTTGGTCGCCGCCGCATCCGAGACCGTTTGAATGATTTGCGACAATGTAGTGTCTTCTCCCACCCGTGTCGCACGGCATTTCATAAACCCGGATTGATTGAGCGTCGCCGCTGAAACCACATCACCCTCTGCCTTATCCGCCGGAATGCTTTCTCCGGTCAATGCCGATTCATCCACCGCTGTAGCGCCTTCAAGCACAATACCATCCACGGGAATGTTTTCGCCCGGGCGCACTACAAAGGTATCGCCGATAACCACTTCTTCAATCGGGACCGTCATTTCTTCGCCAGCGCGTTCAATCACTGCCGTCTTGGGCGCCAGCTTCATCAAACTTTTAAGCGCATCCGTCGTCCGCCCTTTGCTCGTGGCTTCCAGCATCTTCCCGACGGTAATCAGCGTAACAATCATGGCTGCTGATTCAAAATAAAAATGATGTCCCATTTGCATAGCCATCTGCGCGTGACCTTCAGACAAGTGCTTGGTCATCCCAATGATCACCACCGCCGAATAGCCAAACGCCGCCGATGACCCTAGGGCCACCAGTGTATCCATATTGGACCCGCCCATGAAAAGCGACCGGTAACCATTGGTAAAGAACTTCTTGTTGATAAGCATCACCACAATGGCCAAAAGCATTTCGAGAATGCCTATTCCTACCATGTTATCCCTGAAAACCCACGGTGCCGGCCAGTTCCACATGGAAACACCCATCGAAAAGTACATAAGCATGAGCAGAAAGCCCACAGAAAGCGCCAGGCGGCGCTTAAGCACCGGCGTTTCATGATCCTCCAAAGCGGCCAGCGCTACTTCGTGATCAGCGCCTTGCGCTTTATCTTTCCGGATACCCTTCGGCGAAGCTCCATAGCCGGCATTAATCACCGCCTGAATAATGGCTGATTCGCTCGCTGTTCCCTCGACGCCCATGGAGTTCGTCAAAAGGCTCACCGAGCATGAGGTAACCCCTTCAACTTTGGAGACTGCTTTTTCAACACGATTACTGCATGCCGCACAGCTCATCCCCGTCACATTATATTGTTCCATTGTCCACTCCAACTGTTTCAATCGACGGATTCGATACCTGTCACCCGATAGTCTAAACGTTCAATAACACGTGTCATCTCCTCGTCGGATACTTCTTTTTCCAATTCGACTTCTGCCTGCTTTTGTTTCCAATCGACATGTGCCACAACGCCGTCAATGCGGTTAAGCTGACGTTCAATGCGCTTTTGACAATTTTCACAGGTCATTCCCTCAATGTGAATCCTCTTTTCGCCGATTTTTTTGCTATTAAGTTTCTTTTCTTCGGCAATAATCGCTTCTCCGCCGCTTGCACAGCAACTGCCTTCACCAGAGAAACGCTTTCTTGCACTTCGAACTCCGATAATAACCGCCACTGCCAGCACGGCAATAATAATTATAGTTGCAGCCATTTGAATACCTCCTGATCATTATTTCATCAATTTTGAGAGGACCCGGATAAGTTCTTCAATTGTGCCTTCTTTATCCGCTTTAATGTCCTCAACGACACAGGTTTTAATGTGATTTTCGAGCAACAGCTTGTTAAAGGAGCGCATTGCCGCTGTCACCGCTGCACTCTGCGTTAAAATATCCGGGCAATAAGCATCCTTCTCGACCATTTTCTTGATACCGCGCACCTGCCCTTCGATTCGATTCAAACGATTGATCAGGCATCGGTATTCTTCATCGTTCCTTTTTTTGTGCCGAACACAACAGGATTCATCTGTATCAGAATGAATCGTTTGGATTTTTAGATTTTCTACTGTCATCTTTTCCTCAATCTTTCTCTTTTCATCCTCAAAATACCCTATTAGGGTATTTTGATCATTTTATACTCTATTAGGGTATTTGTCAAGCGTTTCTTACACTAAACATCAAAAAAACACACCAATTTTGATATGTACTCCCTTATTGGACGAACAGCAAAGAGGTATGTATCAATTTCGGAGCGTTTTTTAACTGTTTATGTTACGTTCAACCGGTGCGATTGCGTTTTTGAATTGCTTGGCTGATCTTTGGACGGTGGCTAACGCCACCGCTAACTTAACCACATCAAAGCCAATGTACGGCAAAGCACCAATGATTAGCGTCGAAATGAAGCTCGGGTGGGCAACTCCCGCAAGCCAAGCGCTGCCAAAAAGATAAATCACTAAATTGCCGATTACCATCCCAAAGGCCAACTCTTTGCAATCGCTCACATCGGAATCGACAAAAATTCTCGTAATTCCAGCCAAAAACAAGAACCCAATCAGGTACTTTCCCATTGGCCCTGCCAGCTTGGAAAATCCACCGGCAAATTCAAAGAAGACCAGCAAGCCAATCGTATCGATTAATAATAGTGGAAGACATCCAGCGTCACATTCTTGCGCTCCAAGAAATACGCTGCCTTATAGATGTCCAATTATGTCAAGCTGACGGGAAATAAGCTGACAGAATCGGAATCGAAAGCGGACTATGATGCAAATCACCGCTGCCACAATCGCAATCCGTATCATGCAAGTCGTCCAAGTTAATGATTCATCTGATAAAGTTATATGCTGCTCCTTTTCTCTTGGGTATTTCCTTCGCCAACTTTTTCCTGGCGACGCGCATTTCGATTTATTACCGCATCTCTTCCCCGTTTGCTTTTGAGCATAGCACATCATCCTGCGAAAATATTGCAGGTTTTTATTTTGTCCATCGGTCACGCTTGACTTTTTTAATTTGCCCGGATAAAATAATGTCATCGTGTAGCGAAAGCGTAAGTCCGGATGGGCTTGCGCTTTATTTTTTCCAACAAAGAAACGGTTATGGCAGCTTTCCGAAAAAGTCTCCCGAAAAATTAGTTTATTTATATTGAAGGAGGCTCTTTGTTATGCAAGACTTATCTCAAAACCCGTCACAAAATAAAATGGGAACCATGCCGATTCCAAAGGTTTTACTCAATATGGGAATCCCGATTATTTTATCCATGGTGTTGCAAGCGTGTTACAATATTGTAGACAGTATCTTCGTGGCTCGCATGTCGGATTACGGCGGCATTCTTCACGCCGGCGAATATGCCGTCAATGCACTAACCCTGGCTTTTCCGATCCAAATGCTCATCGTCGCTTTGGGTATCGGTACCGGCGTCGGTGTCAATGCGCTTATGGCCAATCAACTGGGACAAAACAATCGCAAAGGAGTCGCGCAGACCGCCGGCAATGGCATCTCGCTGGGCATTTTCATTTTTATCTTATTTTTTGCTTTCGGTCTTTTCGGCATCGATGTTTATTTAAAAACTCAGACGAGTAATCCCATCATCCTCAAAATGGGACACGATTATCTCAAGGTTTGCTGTTTAATGTCCTTTGGTATCTGTCTTTACACCATTTTTGAAAAATTGCTCCAAGCCACCGGCAAAACCGTTTATTCCACCATTGGTCAAATTGCCGGTGCTCTGACCAATATCATTCTGGACCCAATTATGATTTACGGCCTGCTCGGCTTCCCCCGATTAAACGTCACCGGCGCGGCTTTGGCCACCGTCATCGGGCAGATTGTCTCCATGGCAATTGCCATGGGGTTTCACTGCAGCAAAAACAAAGAAGTCCCGAATGGCGCTGCCTATTTGAAACTGCACAAAGACACCCTCAAGAAAATCTACGTGATCGGATTGCCTGCCATCATCATGCAAGCACTGATGTCCTTCATGACCTATGGCATCAATATCATTTTTGGTCTGGTCTCAGAACAAGCGGTGACCGCCTATGGTATTTTTTATAAAATCCAGCAATTTCTCTTCTTTGCCGCCTTTGGCTTGCGGGATGCCATCACGCCGCTAATTGCATTTAACCACGGCCGGCGCAATCGTCGTCGCGTGCAAAGTGGCATTCGCTATGGCCTTTTAGATACCGAAGTCATCATGTTGGCCGGCACCATCGTGCTCGAACTCTTTGGCGAGCCCTTGGTGAGTATTTTTGGACTGACATCTCAAACGGCTGCTCTATGTGTGCTTGCCGTCCGCATTATCTCTATCGGGTTTCTTTTCGCCGGGATTAACATTGCCGGGCAAGGGATTTTTCAGGCCCTGGAATGCGGATGGAGCTCACTTGTGATTTCACTGCTCAGACTTTGCGTAGTCGTCTTGCCGTTAGCTTACTGGTTCACTACTTTTGCCCATGCCACAAAGATGATTTGGATGGCATTCCCCATCGCAGAGGGCGTCACCCTTATTTTTACAATTATCCTGCTCAAAAGGACCTATCGGCGGTTGGTGCTCACTATCCCGCTCCCCAATAACACAATTTAACAATTGATTTAAACAATAGAAATAAGTCAATCGGCGTAGTCTATCTCGTAAGGACTGCGCTTTTTTGAATTTATAATTTTATCATCATTATATTAAAGAGGTTTGGCAATGCCAAAAAACAAAAAACAAGAAATTCTATTTGGTCTGATCATGTCTTATCCCATGGCTTATGGCATGGAGGTTTATAACGTCGCAATTAAAAAAAAGGATTTACCCTATCGGCCGGTGGTCTTTTCAACATGACCAACTAAGTCTTTCTCGAAGCCCTCATTAGAAGCACTTTATATGAGAGCTTTCGTATTTATTTTTTCAAATCTTTGGGGAAACCGATTGGGTGCCAAAATTGCTGAGAAACACATTCATTACGATAAAGACAATTCCTATATCTACCGCTTAATGCGTCAAGCTTGCACGGTTGGCATTATGTGCCCCACGATGAGCCTGGTTGCTTCCATTCTTTTTAATCTAATCATGGGAGGACGGCCCGTCGCCGATTTACCCGCGATTTGAATTGGCACCACCTTCAAAAATTCCCCCATGGCTTTTTTCTGGAATATGTACGCAGCCGCTCCCTACACGCATTGGCTTTTCTCGTCCTTGACCGGCCAAAACAAAAAAGAAGGAAATCGAATAATCACAATAACTCCTCTATTTTAAATAAATTCTCCTTGACTTTTAACCTTCTATGGTTGTATTATTGCATTAATACAAAAGCAATAGGAGGTTTTTCATGTTTTTGAAATCAAAAAAATTTCCCCATATTCAAATCATTCCCAAAAATAAAAAATGGCTCATCATTTTTCCCCTTATTTTGTTGGCAGCCATCATTGGAGGCCATACCTTTTATTTAAAGCAGCATCCAAAGCTAACCTCGGTCAAGGCAACCTCGCTTCGGCGCACCAACTTAACCCGGACCGTCACCGCCGATGGCTATGTGGCTAGTCAGACCACGCGCCAGGTCAGCGATACTTCCGGACAACAGGTGCAATACATTGATGTCAGTTTAAACAATAACGTGAGCCGCGGCACCCGTTTATGCACCCTTTACAATGCGGAGACACGTCGCACGACCGGTGTTTATGCCCCAATTGCCGGCACCATCACCCATATTGGCGCCGTTAAAGGCGCTCCTGCCAACGGCGAACTTTTTACCATTCAAAACACCGGCGATCTTAAAGTAATCATGCAAATCAAACAAGCCGATATTGCCAGTGTAGCCACCGGCAAAGCGGTTACCATTACTGCCGAAGGCACCAATCGGCAACATTACCGAGGCATCGTCGCCAGCATTTCGCCCGCCGCCGAGGGAAGCGAATCAATCGGCAACGCGGCAACGGCAAACAGCAATAACGACACCACCGGAACAGCTGCTAAAGACAGTTCGGCGACTTTTGAAGCGAGCGCCAACATCAACCGGCCCATCGACGGACTGCGCATCGGCATGAAAACACACCAGGAAATCATCGTAGCCACACATCAAAATGTGCTCTCCGTTCCGTTTGATGCGATCACAAAAAATGAAAAAAATGCGGATGAACTCTTTTACGCCACCAAGAAAAAGGACGGCACAGCTGTGGTTCATGCCCTGCCGGTAACCCTAGGCCTTCAATCTGACTCACACATCGAGGTACAGAGCGATCGCCTGCGGGATAACATGCTCATCATCCTCAATCCGGCGAAATTGTCGGACGGCCAGCGCGTGCGCATTCAGCATTAAGGAGACAATATGGTAAATGCTTCAAATACAAAGCGACCACCTGTCATCCAGATGGCGCGCATTGTCAAGAAATACTTTATCGACACACCCAATGAATTGACGGTCCTGAACGATGTGGATCTAACCATCTATCGGGGCGAATTTGTCGCCCTCGTCGGCCCGTCGGGCTCCGGCAAATCCACGATGATGAACATCATCGGCGCACTGGACCGTCCCACCTCTGGCACCTACACCCTGGACGGGCTGGTGATGGACGATGTCGCCGACAAAAAACTCTCGCAAATTCGCAATCAAAAGATCGGCTTTGTTTTCCAATCTTTTAACCTTATCCCACGCACATCGGCTTTAAGCAACGTTGAATTGCCCATGCTTTACGGACAAACCAAACTCCAGGCACGTCACAAAAGAGCTAAAGCCTTGCTGGAATCCGTGCAGATGAGCGCTTGGGCCGATCACCATCCCAACGAGCTTTCCGGCGGGCAAAATCAGCGTGTGGCCATTGCCCGCGCCATGGCCAATGATCCGCCGATTATTCTAGCGGATGAACCCACCGGCGCGCTGGACACCCACACCGGCCGCATGGTCATGGATATTTTTCATCATCTCCACCGCCGGGAACAGAAAACCATTGTGCTGATCACCCACAATACAGAGCTTGCCGAAGAAGCCGAACGCGTCGTTACCATCAAGGACGGATGCATCATCGGCGACCGTCCGGGCAGCCAGTCGAAAGGAGGCCGTGCATGAACCTGCGGGAAAATATCGGTCTCGCTATCAACAGCCTGAAAAACAATAAATTACGATCAATTTTGACCATGCTGGGCATCATCATCGGCATTGCCTCCGTTATCGCCATTGCTTCCATCGGCTCCGCTATCAGCAGATCGCTCAGCCAATCCCTGCAGGATATTGCGGGAAAATCCATCGATGTGAGCGTTGAAGCCCGAAACAGCGAAGCAGCCACAGAACCCCGATCTGCAGATTTAATCACCCAGGATATGCTGAAGGCTTTTAAAACCAAATTTGCCGGGCGCATTCAAGATGCCGGAGTCTATACTGCGGGGGGCAGCGGCCATCTCGACGATCTTCGCCATAGCAAAGTCACCCTTTCCGGCGCCAACACCGGTTATTTACATTTTCGCGGAGTCAAGCTGATTTCCGGACGTTTTTTCTCCAACGACGATATCGACAACACCCGCTCGGTGGCCCTTATATCTCATTCTCAGGCGCTTAAAACCTTCGGACATGCGGATCCCGTCGGCCGACATGTCACTGTGAGCGGCAATACCGCAACCAGCGATTTTCGGATCATCGGTGTTTATAAAAACGCTAAAAGCGATCAAAATCCCTTTTCATCCAATATGTCAAACACTGCTGACACCGTCTATATTCCGGCGACCATGGCCGCCAATCTAAGCGGTACAACCGCCAACTACGGTGAAATGATTGTTACCGTCCGATCTGATGCGAACACAGAATCGCTCAGCAAAGATATCCGCCAGTGGTTTAACACCCGATATTACGCCAACAATACAGAATTTCATATCGGAACCATCAACATTGAAAAAGAAGCGGATCAGATCAATCAGCAGATGAACACCCTTTCGACCGGCATTGCACTGATCGCCGGCGTTTCCCTTCTGGTCGGCGGCATCGGTGTCATGAATATTATGCTTGTTTCCGTCACCGAACGCACCCGGGAAATCGGCATTCGCAAGGCTCTCGGTGCCAGCAACGCCGATATCCGGATGCAATTTATTATCGAAGCGATCATCATTTGCATTATCGGCGGACTGATCGGCATTACTGTCGGCGGCGGCCTCGGTGCCTTGGGCGGCATTCTTCTTCACATTAAAGTCTACCCTACACTGTCGTCAATCATTACTGCTGTGCTCTTTTCCATGGGGATCGGCATTTTCTTCGGTGCGTATCCGGCTGGCAAAGCGGCCAAGCTTAACCCCATAGACGCACTGCGCTACGAATAGAGCCTCTCAACAATAGACTTACAAATAAAAACTCCGCCAGTTGGGAGCGGAGTTTTTTGTTGAATTTTTATTGTAATCGCCGACTATCGAATCACTTGATTGTGAATATCCTGCATTTTGCGATCCGTCTCTGCAATGGTGTCCGCACATTCTTTTAACGCTGCGGCCGTCACTTCCGGAACCACTTTACTCGCCGATTTATAGCGCAGCTGATGTTCAAGGCTGGCCCAGAAATCCATGGCGATTGTACGAATCTGCACTTCCACCTTCACCGGCTGCTTATGATCCGACAGAAAAATCGGAACCTTGACCACGATGTGCAGGCTGCGGTAACCGCTGGGCTTGGGATTTTTAATATAATCCGTCGTTCGCAAAACTTCAAGGTCATCCTGAGATTTTAACAATTGACTAACGGCATAAATATCCTCGATATAAGGGCAGACCACGCGCACGCCGGCAATATCGTTTAAATTTTCAACTGCGGAATCCACCGAGATCGGATAGCCCTTTCGCCCCAATTTTTCGACGATGCTCTTCGGCGATTTGACCCGAGAACTCATGGTGTGAATCGGGTTGCGTTCATGCAGACTTTGAAATTCATCATTTAAAATTTCCAGCTTCGTGCTGATCTCTCGAATGGCCGATCGGTAGACCATCTGCAGATCAAACATTTCTTTCAAAAGATGTTGCGCCTGTTTATGCGGATCCAGCTCACTATCATTGGCAATAATCGTCGGATCGACATTTTCCAAAATTTCGAGCATCGGGGTTTTATCGGTTATTTTTTCATTGAGCATACAACTCCTGCTTCCCTGTTAAATCAAATTCTGAGGATTGCCCTCGAGCCAGTATCGAACATTATCGAAAACAATTACGGCCCGCTGATAAAGGGCTTCCTTTGTGGCGTATGCCATGTGCGGTGTCAAAATACAATTCGGTGCTTTAAGCAACGGATGGTCCACCGGCAATGGCGGTTCTGTTTCAAATACATCAATACCCGCTCCGGCGATGCGGTGACTGCTCAAAGCATCAGCTAATGCCTGATAATCCACCAAAGGTCCCCGTGCTGTATTGATAAGAACCGCATCCGATTTCATCAATTGTATTTGACTTTCGCCAATCAAATGGGTCGTTGCCTTTGTCATCGGCACATGAAGGGAAATCAAATCCGCTTCGCACATCAAGGTGTCCAAATCGGTATAGCAAACCCCAAGAGCTTTGGCTTCTTCTTTCTCTGTGCGGTTAAACCCTATGAGGTGACAACCAAAAGCCTTCGCCAGTCGAGCCACATGCAAGCCAATGGCCCCTGTTCCGATAATGCCAAAAGTTTTTCCCGATAGCTCTCTACCCATTGCAAAGGCTCCCGATCCATGCCGAAGGGTACGATCCGAAAAGGAAATTGTTCGAAATAGATCGATGGCAAGCCCCACCGTCAGTTCCGCCACAGCTACCGTAGAATACCCCGCCGCGTTACAGATTGGAATCTTCCGCTCACGCAGATACTCCACATCCACATGGTCCACCCCGGTGAAGGCAACATCCACCATCTTCAGCACGCTGCAATGGGACAGGACATCGCGGCGCAGAGGTTGATTCGCCAAAATAATGACGTCTGCATCACAAACCCGTTCAATCAGCGCCTCAACTGTTGCCGCACGATTCGGATAAGCCACGATTTCATGGCCATCTGCGCGAAGCAACATTGCCAACGCTTTGAAAGCGTCTTTGCTGATTCCCAATGGCTCCATTATTACAATCCTCATTTATCGACCTTTCATACATCTATTTAATCTTTCTGTTCATCATCAAAAGCACCATCTGATGTATGCCGTTCCATCATAATTTGCACAGCTGCACCGCAATGGCCTCGAGACATTAAATTGCGCTTGATTCGTGCCTTGAGCTCCCATCCATGATATCCCTTTCGACTTTGCATCCGGTAATATTTTGCATAATCCTGCTCAAGCTTCGCCGAATCCATCTCGTTTTGTTCATCAACATCCTGGTCCTCTTCCCGATTGATCTGAGCCAAAAGCGGGCGAATGGTTTCAAAGGCAAAACCTCGTCGCTGCATCCATGCCGCTATTTTTTGCTTGCGCTTAGCATCGATAACTGTGCGATATTTGTCGTTTGCAGCCTCAAAGGCTGCAAGCGCATTTTTCATCTCATCGTCTTCGGAGATATAATCTTCCAATGTATGCAAGGATTGTTCAGACACCCCTTTGCGTTTGAGTTCCCAGCGCAACCGTGACTTTCCGAAATGTTTATACAATTGATTTTCTTCGCATACCCGCGCGATATAAGCTTGATCATCCACGTAACCATAACTTTTCAGCTCTGCCATGCAAGCCGCGATTTCTTTCGCCGTATAATTTTTTTTCCCCAAATACTCAGCCATCTCCTGCTCTGTACGGTCGCGATAGGATAAATAATCCATCGCCACGTCAAAGGCAAGCCGGCGCTGATTGTTTTTTCTTTGTTTCGTCTCCGGAGCGTTATTCGCGATGCGACTTACTTTTCCCTGATCGTCCACGATAAATTTCTGCCCCATCAAATCCTCCTTTAAAAAATAAAATTGATCGTTTGAATGGGTTTACTTCTTTTTAATTATGATATATCATTTTCCCAAATTCAAACTTTAATTGAATCGAGGTCTCTATGCAATCCACCATTACTTTTCCGGAAGTCGAATCCTTCTCTTTCTTCCGCGATCTTTTAAACGATCCGATTATGGACCTTTTCCGAAAGCTCGCCAAGGATTATCAGTCGCAACCTGGCAATACGGTGCTGATCCAAGATGATTATTTTAAATTGAAGGCCGCCCTTCTGGCCTACAGTTTTGATAAAAACGAAGCCTATCAATATGCTAAAACACCTTGGAAAGACTGGATCGTCGCGGCTATCATCGGCGATGATAACCCCTTGGGCCGACTTTTCGAGCGCGGGATCATTCAGAAAAACCATCCTTTCAGAGGGAGCATGCTGGCAGATTTTCAAATTCTGATGCGCTTGTACCATTTTGATTGGCAAACTTTTTTAGCATTCACCGATCTGGATGAAAATAATATTTTCGACGCTGTTATTTTCTTTCCCATACCCCCTCACGACACCATCGCCCGTGCTTTTGAAGCGAAAGATATCGATGTGATTTTCACTGCTGTCAACCATTATATTCACGATTACGGCCTGGGTATTTTTGAAAATAATATTTGTTTTAAGATCGACGACACCGGCGTATTGGTCCCCATTCCCGCGAGAATTTATAAATCGATGGACGACCTCGTCGGCGTCGAGCGTCAAAAAAAGGAATTAATTCAAAACACCAAATCCTTTATCAACCATTATACCGGTCTGAATGTTTTGCTTCAAGGTGATATGGGCACCGGAAAATCCACGATGATCAAAGCCCTTCTCGAAACCTTTAAAGGCACCAAACTGCGCATGATCGAATTCAAAAAGGATCAGATCGGGGCCATTCCCGGTGTCATCGCTACCATTAAAGACCGCCCTTATCCCTTTATTCTTTTTGTCGACGATCTTTCTTTTGATGACAAAGAAGATGATTTTAAACTATTTAAAAATATTCTGGAAGGATCTCTTGAAGATAACCCTCAAAATGTTTTGATCTATGCAACGTCCAATAAGCGACATTTGATCACGGAAACCATGAGCGAACGCAACGACGCTATTCATCAGCGGGATGTGATCGAAGAAAAACTCAGTCTGAGTTCCCGCTTCGGATTGGTGATCCCTTTCACCGCGCCGAATCAAAAAGAATATCTCAGCATTGTGCATCAAATGGCTGCGATCGCCGGCATTAGCATCGATCCCAAAGATTTGGACCGAAAGGCCATCCAATGGGAATTGCGGCATTTGAATCGTTCCGGACGCACCGCCGAACAATTCATCAATTATCTGCTGATTCACAAAAATTAAGCCGCCAACGCCTCGAGCATCTGTTTGGGGCGTTTTCTTTCGCACGTTTTTTTCGTCATCATGTCTTTTTAAACACTTTTTTGCTGCATCTTCTCCAATTTCTGCCTTTATTATAGACGTTTTCAATGTTACATTACTAATGGATTCAAGCGGATTTATCGTTTTGCGAAGAAGAGGCTGCAATGGATTATCAAAATTTAACCGCAGAAAGCGTCATTCCCTATATTAAACAGGAGACCAAACTTTTCCCGGATAATGCTATTTTAAAATCTTACGAAATCGGCATCAATGGCAGTGCGGCCGACGGCGACGGCTTTATTAATTTTGTTTTTCGCGTATGGGACGAAGCCACCAATCGCTCTGTAATTGTCAAACAGGCCCGGAACTACGCCCGCACCTTTGATACTGCCCGCGACATTCAAATGCGGTATCTTCCGGAACGCAATACCATTGAAGCCGAAATTTTGAAAATCAAGTACGCCATCACCCCGGAATATATTCCGGAAATCTATCGGGTGGATGCCGCCAATCATCTTTATATTTGCGAGGATTGCAGCGACCTCAAAATTCTCCGTTTTGAAATGATGGCCGGTCACGCCCCGGAAAAAGTCCCCTATATGATCGGGGAACTCGTGGCCAAAAATAATTTTTACACCTCAGAACTTTATTTATCGCCAGATCTCCATCAAAAGCTCACGGCGCGCTTTGCCAATCCCGAGATGCGCAATCTTTTTGAAACGATCCTCTTCCTCCACGACGAACACCCACTGGGGGATCCCCACAACGATCCAAACGCCGATCCAATTCGGCTGGCGATGGGTGACATTCCGTGGAAAAGCCACGCATTCCGCACAGAGATGCTCAAGCTTCGCCATATCTATATGGCCAAATCCGAATGCTTAATTCATTCTGACCTTCATACATCCAATATCATGATTGACGATGACCACCTCAAAACCATCGATATGGAATATGCTTTTGTCGGGCCCTGTTCGGCTGATGCCGGCTATCTGATAGGCAATTTCATCTATGAGTACCTGCGCTGGTTTTATATTGATGATGCCGATCATGCGGGAACAGCCAAGCATATGCGCCACCAAGCTTTGCATTATATCCGGATCTTCCTCGAAAGCTACCGCAAGGTCTTTAAAGATTGCTGGCAAAAGGATGTTCGCCTCACTTATCGCGGTTTTGGCGACTATTGTGATTATTTGTTGGAACAATTCTTTCACGAATCCATTGGTTTTATCGGCTGTCAGATCATGAGCCGTGTCGGCGGATGTGTTCCTCTGCCGGATTTTGATACGTTACCCAGCCGAAAAGACCAATACGAAGCTTGCCGCATCAGTCTGATCATCGGCCAGTACCTGATTATGCACCGCGACGAGCTCAATTCCATCAACACTTTGATTGACACAATCAAAACGCTGACCATCCAAAGCCGTCTGCTCTTTAAAAGGGCGGATGCCCGGTAATGCATTAAAAAACCGCTCATTCATGAGCGGTTTTTTAATGTTTTTCTCTAATTTTCATTTTTTGCTTCGATATTTCGCAAATTAATCTTTTCCGCCACCACCAGATGTTCGTGAAGCAAAACTGCCAACGCTTCTAAATCACAATCATAGATCATCTTCAGTATCTGCTGGTGTTCCGTTAAGGTATCGTCGATGCGCCCCGGCTGTTTAAACGACATGACGTTCAGCCAGAAAATTCGATACATAAAATTCCGATAGACGGCAAGCATCGATTCGTTGTGCATCGATTGAATCATTGATCGGTGAAATTCGTAATCTTTGCGGGCAAAAGCTTCTGCGTTTCTGTTCCCGTTAATGATCGTCACCTGAGCCTTCACCTTTTTTTCCAGTTTACGCAAAAAGAATTGACCGTCTTCCGTACCCTGGTTGGCAATCAAGTGCTTGAGGCAATAAAATTCTAGCGCTTCACGCATTTGATAGGTCTCTACAATATCTTCCCGCGTCATCAAATGCACCTGAAATCCCTTGCTTGGCAATACATCCACATAGCGCTCCTGCTCCAAGCGCAACACCGCATCCCGAAACGGCGTCCGCGAAATTTCAAACTGGCTTGCCATTTTATTCAGCGAATAGATCTCTCCGGGCTCAAGTTCCCCGTTTTTAATCATTTCTTTAATCGTCTCGTAGGCTTTTTCCTGTAAAAGATAATTTGCTTTCATCACTTCATCCGGTCCTCGTTTTTTGCTGATACCTTATTATAGGCTGTTTTGCGGCGCCAGACAAGTTTTGTGTGGTATAAATCCCGCGAATATTGACACAATCCATCTAAAATACGCTACAATAATAAAGATCATCATTTCACACAACTACAACTTGGGAGGCCCTATGATTGCACTGCTGCTTTTTAAACAAATTTTCGTTCTCTTTCTCATGATGAGCATGGGCTGCACCATTGTTAAGTGTCGATTTTTAAAATCGGACGACAGCAAAATTCTGTCGACGATCTGCCTGTATCTGGTCGTCCCCTGCATGCAAATCAAAGCCTTCCAGGTTCACTACACAGACACTATCCGCAACGGGTTCTTACTATCACTAACCGCCGCCGTGTTCATTCATATTTTGCTCTTTGCCATCACCTATGTCTTTAAGCGGCCCCTTCATTTAACAGATGAGGAAACGGGCAGCATCCTCTATTCCAATGCCGGCAATTTGATCGTCCCGCTGGTCACAGCCATTTTCGGCGCGTCCTGGGTGATCTACGCTTTGGCCTTCATGTTTGTCCAGAGCATTTTGCTTTGGTCTCATGGCAAAACCATGATGCAGCGGCAAAAAAAATTTAACCTGCTTCAGATTTTGGGTAATATCAACATTGTCGCTACGCTTATAGGTGCTGCGCTCTTTTTCTGCCAAATCGAATTGACCGGCATTGTTGCCGACACCATCTCCGGCGTCGCTGCGATGATCGGGCCCATCTCGATGATCGCCATCGGTATGATCTTGGCCAATGTTCAATGGGGCAAGCTTTTCACCAACCGCCGTATTTATTGGATCGTTGCATTAAAAATGATTGTTCTGCCGGCCATTATTCTCCTGATATTAAAATACGCACCGCTTCACACTTTGCTTCCCCAAGGCCGGATGATTTTGCTGGTCAGCCTGCTGGCTGTGATTGCCCCATCCGGTGCCACCATTCCGCAGATGGCCCAGCTTTACGGCCGCGATGCCGATTATGCCAGTTCTATCAATGTCATCACGACCTTAATTTGCATCGTGACCATGCCCTTGCTGACTTTGCTTTATCAACGATAGATCAAATTACTTCCATTAAAAACATCCCGACTGTTTGATATGTACCCAAAATCCTGGACACATCATTGGAACCTAGGTTAGCAATAGATGGATGTTCTCCTGTATTTTACAGGAGGCATCCATTTTGTTTTGCTCTGGATCCGTTCGTTATT
>NZ_JAYFFI010000014.1:0-51018 GCF_036289405.1 Pseudoramibacter faecis
ATATCGCTGTGATCGACCTGAATGATATATCCGTCTATCGCCATTTTCCGAAGGTACGCTTCCATGTTGCTTGTAGGCACCTGTTTCATTTTTTCTTCAATCAAGGTGCGTTCTTCTTTCGTTACACGAAATTTAATCTGCACATTTCTTTTTCTGTTATTCATAGGCGAATTTCCTTTCTGCGTTCATAGAGGGTTTGGGACACTTCCCAGCAAGCAAAATCTCTAACGCCGGAACTGCGAAAAATAGAGATTTTTACGGAAAGGGTACCCCTTTCCTATGCTTGCTATTCCACTTATCCCTTAATCTCTACAACAACGGAAATTCACTTTTTGCCAAAGAACACAAAAAAAACGCTACAATTTTATAACTGCAACGTTTATTTCGTAATACCTATTCAATTATAAAAATAACAACAATTAAGATATTATAATATCGTATCTCTATATTTACTTGGTGTGATGCCGTAAGTTGATTTAAATATTTTGGCAAAATGTCCTGCATGAGTATATCCAACTTTTTCTGCTATGGTAGCTATTTTATACTCAGGATTTTTTAACAATAATAGTGCCTTGTTTAGCCTTAATTCTTTTAAATATTCGTAGGGAGGAACGCCGTAATATTTACGAAAAGCTAATTGAAATCGAGCCGGACTCATTAAAGCAATTTTAGAGAGCTCAAGTCCGTCAATATGAACAGATAAATCTTTTTTCATAGCTGATACAGCTCTTTTCAGATTTTGCTTATCTTTTTTAGTTAGGATGACGGATATGTTTTTTTCTTTTTCCTCTAACCTTGTAATAATAATTGATAGCAGTTCCATAACTTTGCTTTCCAAATATAAAGGAAGAATTTTTCCCTCAGCCTGGGATTCCCTTATCTGTTGAAATATAAAATTCAGTTGAGGGGAATTTTGAGTTTTTAACAAATACGAATTAAGAATTTTTGTTTTTTCATATTCGAAATCATCATATTTTAACTTTAAGAAAGTATCGAAGTATTCTTTAGTTAGGATTATTTTCGTAAATTTTACAGGCTTATTTGCTTCGCAATAGGTATAAGTTTTCTTTTCTGTATTTGAGTAACAATATATACCTTTCTCTACATTATTTAGCTTCCTGCCACCGACCTTGAATGAGCTGCTTTCGGTTTCAAACTGGCTTATTTCTAAATATCTTTCAGATACTTCAGTTATTTTTTCCATTGTTTCATTTGGAGTAAAGTCGGCGATTAAAATTAGAATTAAACTGCTGTCAAACTTGAGTATGCGAAAAGTACCTTTACCAAAATTGGGATCTATTTGAAAGACTTGTTTATTTTCAGTTGATAAAGCTGGAACAGAAATAAAAGGAGTGTTATGCACTAAGTTTGTTAAATAATCAATAACTGTCCTTTCTATCAATTCCATCTCCTCCTTTTGCATATCATAATTTTATTTAATTAAATCACGAATTTATAAAAATGCAAATGAAAATACCGATAAAAAGCATATAAATAAAGGAATTATAAGCAATAATGAAATTCATAGTTAGATTTTGAATTATAAAAAATTAGCTTTATAATAAATGTGGTTAGTTAGAGTTAGCTAACGATTAGGGAAGGAGATGGAATAACTAATGGAAAACAAGAAGACAGGAATATCTTATGTATTCCAATTAGCAAAAGATGAGAGAAAAAAACTGCATTTGGGAATGTTTTTATCTGTCATTTCTGCGGCTTTATCATTAGTTCCTTATTTTATAGTTTATAAAATATTACTAATGATATTTCGGAAAAATATTTCGTATACAGAAATTTTAATGTGGGCAGGTATAGAAATTATAAGTGCCGTTTTACAAGCAATACTAATGTCCTTTGCGGGTGTTTTATCTCATACAGCAGCCTTTAATACGATACATAGGATCAAGCTGAAAGTTGTAAACCATATTTCAAAATTTAATTTGGGGTTTTTTCAAGAACACGCTCCCGGAGAAATCAAAACATTGTTATTTGATGATGTGGACAGAGTCGAAAATTTCTTGGCTCACAGTACCTTAGAATTGGCACAGGTAGCGGTTGTTCCGGTTATTATGTTTATTTTTATGTTGAAGCTAAATTGGATGATGGCACTTGTCATGCTTATTCCTATGATTTTAGGATTAGGAATCCCTATGATGTTAATGAAAAAATATCCTGATATGTCAACTGAATTATCAAAGGATATTGCTGATTTAAACGCTTCGGCAAATGAATTTATAAAGGCGATGCCTGTCATTAAAATGTATCATTTGACGGCAGAAAAATTTGAGCAATATAGAAATTCGCTGAATGCGTATATTGATTGCTGGAAAAAAATGTGCATGAGTTCTTGTTATCCTTTATCAATGACTTTGGTGATTTTAGATTCGGCAATCTTATTTACCTTGCCGTTCGGGGGATATTTTTTCTTGCGAAATTCCTTATCAGCAACTTCCTATTTACTGTTTATTATGCTTACGATGTGTTTTTTTGTTTCATTTCTGAATATGATAACCATCTTTATGCAATCTATGGAACTTGGCAGCGGATTGGACAACATTAAAAAAATAATGGATATGAGCGAATTGACAGACGGAACAAAAATTATAAATAGAAATGGGCTTTTCAAAATAGATTTTGAAGATGTTTCTTTCGATTATGGCGATGAAGAAACTGAAAATAAAGCTTTACAACATATAAATTTATCCTTAAAACCGAATACCATAAATGCTTTTGTAGGTTCTTCAGGTGCAGGCAAGACAACCGCAGCACAATTGATTGGCAGGTATTGGGATGTAACAAGCGGCATGATTAAAATCAACAACACTCCAATCAATGACCTGAAAATCGAAAATTTGATGGATCTTACATCCTTTGTTTTTCAAGATGTATTTCTGTTGGAAGATACCCTATACGAGAATATTCGTATGGGAGCAAATGCAGATGAAAATAAAATTATTGAAGCTGCAAAAGCAGCACAAATTCACGACTTTATTATGAGCTTGCCGAATGGCTATCAGACAAAAATCGGTGATCAAGGAGTGAAATTGTCAGGCGGACAGCAACAAAGAATTTCCATTGCAAGGGCAATACTGAAAGATTCACCGATTATTATTTTTGATGAAGCGACCTCTTATTCGGATATAGAGAATGAGTATCACATACAGATGGCACTTCAAAACCTACTCAAAAATAAAACGATTATTATGATTGCTCATCGACTTCATACTATTAGGAATGCAGATCAAATCGTTGTATTTGATAATGGAAAAATTGCGGAAGTTGGAACACATAAAACCCTTTTAGAAAGAAAAGGGATCTATGAAAATATGTGGAACACATATACAAAAGATTACTTTGGAGAGGGGGTAAGTGCAAATGCTTAGGATTATTCGCACGCTTCTAAAGGATAAAAAAGAAAGATTGTATTTACCGATTTTTCTCATGGTTATTGATTCGATAGGAAGTATTGTTTTGTATTTAATGCTCTATTTTACTGTTGTCAACATATTGCAAAATACATTGACCGAAAATCTGATTATAGAATATACAATGATATGCTTCATCAGTATGATTGTAAGAATATTTATTTATAGACATGCCTACTATTTGAGTTTTTCAAGAGGAGCTGAAATGTGTGGAGATATGCGTTTAGATTTAGCAAATCATTATAGAAGTTTAAGTCTTGGCCATTTTCAAAAAAACAGCACCGGGTATTTACTATCTACACTAACAAAAGATTTAAGCAGCTTTGAATTGATTATCACGCATACTTTGCCGGCGGTCATTAAAACAGCGGTTACAGCAATATTGATTTTATTAGGTACATTTTTCATCAACTGGAAACTTGCGTTGTTAGAGTGTGTAGTATTGCTTATCGCATATCCTATGTTGGTTTGGGGCAATAAACTGATAGAAAAATATGGAGCGAGAAAAAGAGAATTGAATTCCAAGATGATTTCTATTATTTTGGAGTACCTTCAAGGCATGAAAGCATTTAAATCCGCCAACATGACAAGCAGTCATTTTGAGAGAATGACGGATACCCTTGAAAATATCAGAAAGACAAGCGTAGATGCAGAAAAGAAAATGGCTTTGCCTGCAAGTATGTATTTTATTACAGTTAATTTCCTACTTCCTGTCGTTCTTTTGATTGGTGGGTATTTGTTCATAGGCGGACAAGTAGAGCCTGAACAATTTGTAGCTTTTATGCTTATGAGTTTGGCATTATCTGCACTTTTAATTGTATTTGAACATTCGTATGGGTTATTAAAAGATTTAAAATTAGCTGCAAGCAATCTTGAAAAAGCATATGAAACAAAGCCATTACCTTATGCCAAAAATGAAACAGAATTGGAAAACTTTGATATTCGATTTAAGAATGTAAACTTCTCTTATGATGGAAATAAAACAATTTTGAAGAATATTTCTTTTGAAGCAAAAGAAGGGACTTGTACAGCTTTAATCGGTCCTTCCGGTGGAGGAAAAACCACAATCGCCCATTTGATTGCAAGGTTTTGGGACGTCAGCGGTGGAGAAATTTTAATAGGCGGTAAAAATATAAAATCCGTAAAACCTGATGATTTACTTAAATATGTGAGTCGGGTTTTTCAAGATAATGTACTGCTCACTGATACCGTTTATAACAATATTAGGGTCGAAAAACCGAATGCAACAAAAGAAGAAGTTTATCAAGCCGCAAAAATAGCTTGCTGTCATGAATTTATTTTGAAAATGACAGATGGATATGAAACGGAAATAAAAGACGGGGGAAGTACATTGTCAGGGGGTGAACGACAAAGGATTGCCATTGCAAGAGCCATTTTAAAGAATGCACCGATTCTTTTGTTGGATGAATCTACCGCTTCCCTTGACCCTGATAATGAAGCCAAAATCAACAAGGCTTTAGAACGTTTAATGCACGGAAAGACAGTATTTGTTATTGCTCATAGACTCCATACGATTAAAAATGCCGATCAAATTATTCTGATAAACGATGGAAGAATCGAAGAACAAGGCGACCATAATGAACTTTATGGCGAAAAGGGACATTATTATGAAATGGTAAATACACAGGAAAGAGCAAAAAAGTGGATGATAAAGGAGAATAGTTATGGAGAGGCTTAGTACTTTGAAAGAAAAGACAAAGGGGAAAGTTGCTGAAATTATCGGTGATACACATTTTCAAAGCAGAATAATATCGATCGGAATAACTGTCGGAAGCGATATTGAAGTAATCCAAAATTATAAAAAGCAACCGATTCTTATTTATTGCAGAGATACGATGATCGCTGTCAATAAAACAGAGGCAGACAAAATAATGATGGAGGTGCTTTAAGATATGAAGAAAATAACAATTGCTTTACTTGGGCAGCCTAATTCCGGAAAATCAACCTTATTTAACGGTTTGACAGGCTCAAATCAGCATGGCCCGGTAAAACCGTTGAGAAAAAAGAGGGTGAATTTTCGCACAAAGGCACTCAATATAAAATCGTAGATTTACCCGGGGCATATGGATTGTCGGCCAATTCTGATGAAGAAGTTATAACAAGAGAATATATAGAAACCGGGAACGCAGACTTAATTGCTATTATGGCAGATGCTTCACAATTAAATCGAAGTCTATTTATGCTATCGGATTATATTGGAATAAATATCCCGGCAGTTTTGATTATGAACATGATGGATGTTGCTAAAAATCAAGAAAAAGAGATAAATATAAATGGGTTAAAAAAGTCATTAAATATTCCGGTCATTCCTATTGTTTATTGTTGCAGCAGATAAAAAAGAATACCAAGAGTTATACGCTTTTCTGGAGCATTCAGATAGAGGAGAAATTTTATCTGACGAAAATTGAGAAAGAGCATATGAAAGTGTTGTTGGAGATAGTTATAAGTCATTAAAAAAATATATTCCTGATAAAGGGATAGGTGTGTTTTCAAAATCATGGATTATTGGAAAATCGTTAGATCAAGATAAAATGTCCATCATGATCCAAAGAAGAAAAGAAAAGCAGGTGGTTTTTTCTGTCCACCTGCTCTAAATACTTCTCGTGTTCTCGTTCTCGCCAGTAGACTTTATAAATATCTTCACTGACTTTCACCTTTTGTCCTCTGACATAAAGGTAATACTCTTTTGCCATAAAGTTTCCTCCATTTCTTTTTGTCTGTTTGTTTTTCAAACAAAAAAGGAGGACTCCTGCATCTTGGCATAAGAAGTCCTCTAAAATGAAAGAAACTCATTCTTCCTTTAATTATCTTTAATTGTTTAAACGAGTATATGGAAAGACATACAACTGTAAATCGTATAAGAAAAAGGGCTGTTTTTGTTATGATTTATCACTTTAAACAAATATATAATATCAATCACTTATTATTCCCCCATTTCTTATGAATTAGAATTTCCTAAAATTTATCCCTTCTATGACTGTTAATATTTTAGATAAAAATTTTTCCTTTTATCTGTACAAATAGTACCAATACAATAAATCATTAATTGGTTAATCCCCACTTTTCCGATGTGATTTTCGCATTTATAAGATTTTTATATAATCCCCCTTGAATCATCAGCTCATCATGTGTTCCTCTCTGCTCAATAGTGCCTTTGTTTAGAACCAATATTTGCTCTGCATTTCTAATTGTTTTTAATCTATGAGCAATGATAATCACTGTTTTATTTTCTGTCAGACGCTCAATAGCAAGTCTTAATTTATCTTCATTCTCTGGATCAATATTTGCTGTAGCTTCATCAAAAATGATAATAGGTGCATTTTTCAATATTGCTCTTGCAATAGATATTCTCTGTTTTTCTCCACCTGAAAGACTTGCACCGCCTTCACCCACAATTGTTTTATATCCATTCGGAAGTTTACTAATAAACTCGTGACACTGTGCCTTTTTTGATGCGGCAATTACACTCTCTAAACTTACATCCGGTTGCCCGAATTTAATATTATTTTCAATGGTATCTTCAAATAAATATACATTTTGAAATACCATTGAAATATTTGACATTAGATCATTAATTGTATAATTTTTAATATTTTCGTTACCAATTATTATTTGACCTTCATCAACATCCCAAAATCTTGCAATCAAATTACAAAGACTGGTTTTTCCTGATCCACTGGGTCCAACTATGGCTGTCATTTCATTTTCTTTAATCAAACAATTAACGTCATCTAATACTTTTTTATTATCATAAGAAAAATTCACATGCCTAATCTCAATATTATGATTTAACACAGAAGAACTGCTATCTACCTCATCCATGTTGGGCATTTGATTAACGTATTGATATGAATCAATGGCATTTTCTGCGATACGTAAAATCGCCATATTAGAACCCGCACCAACTAATCCATCAAATATTGTAAAACTTGCTATCATTAGCATTACTGCATCCGTAATAATTAAGTTTCCGGAAATGTTAAGCCTGATACTAACAAATAACATTGCAACTATTGTTAAGCCTATTACAATTCTTTGAGCCACAGTATAAGGAATAACCATCTTCTCGAGTGCTAATGTCGTCTTATAGCTATCATCTATTGCATGATTTAAATTTTCGTTATTTTCCCCTCCCAAGTTGTATGATTTAATAACTTGCATTCCTTGAATAGTAGATAGTACATTCTTAGTTAAACATGTTTGAATATTAGCCATATCTGCAGCATTTTTCCTTGAACGGTTTTCCATTAAAGATGTAACTATCAAAAACACTGTCATACCTAACAATGCCGTTAGTCCTATTTGAGTATTGATTAGAAATATAGCTAAAACAAACACACAAGTATTTAAAAAACCACCTAGAACATTGACAAGTAATACCGGCACCCAAGATTCAATTTGAGTAAGGTTTGTAGTAGCTAAAGTAGTCAGTTTACCCAAACTAAAACTATTAAAAAATCCCATAGGAACTTTTTTGATTTTTTCACCCAATTCAATTCTTTTATCAGCTGCCATAAAATATCCTGCATGAGTTTGCTTCATTTGAGAAATATTTTGTGTCACAATTTTCCCCAACAAACTAATCATCAATATCATAAATGCTATGATAATACGTTTTGTTGAAATTCGATGAATAAACAAACATTTTAACATATAGTAAATTGCCGCAAATTGAAAGGCGTTAAAGATAGCATGAAAAAATGCCGCAATTATAGACTTTATTAAATTATCTCTTTCTTTCCCGGAGAAAAGCCAGATTTTTCTAAATACATCTATCATGCTTCACCCTCCTTATTTGATGCATGCCACATTGAGCGATATATTCCGGAATTCATAAGTAATTCTTCGTGCGTCCCACTATCTTCGATTCTTCCTTCATTAACAACGAATATTTTATCAACATTCTTAATAGTATTCAGCCTGTGAGCAATAATAATCAATGTCTTTCCTTTTACCAGTTTTGAAATAGCTCTCTGAATAATCACTTCATTCTCAGAATCCATATATGATGTCGCCTCATCTAAAATAATGATAGGTGAATCTTTAAGCATGGCTCTAGCAATGGATATTCTCTGTTTTTCACCTCCGGATAAATGTCCGCCACCTTCACCGACAATAGTATCGTATCCATTTGGAAGGTCTTTTATAAATCCATCACAGCCTGCCTTAATTGCAATTTGCTCAACTTCACTATCTGTTGCATCGGGGTTTGCAACCCTAATATTGTCTTTGATAGAAAGATCAAACAGAAAATTATCTTGCGATACATAAGATATCAACTGAGAAAGTTGACTTAATGGGATTGTATTTATATTTATGTCCCCAATTTTAATACAACCGCTTTCAACATTCCAAAATCCCGCTAAAAGCTTCGCTATGGTCGATTTCCCGCTTCCGGATTCTCCCACTAAGGCATTAACCGTTCCTTCTTCAAATTTTAAATGTAAATGATCGATTATTTTCTTCTCTTCGTCATATGAAAAGTTCACATCTTTATATTCAATATCGTAATACTCAATTTTTTGAGTGCTTATGCCTTGTTTTAGGGATTTTGAACCTAATACCTTTTCTACTTCGCCTGATATCGTACTAATTCTGGCTAAATCATCCGTGTAGTTTAAAGCCTTAAGTAAATTAGAAACCGTAGCAAAAGACAATACCACAACACTTATAAGAGTCTCAGCTTCTATGCTTCCATTTTTATAAAAAATCATTCCAAACGGTATGACGGTTAGTATTCCCATAGGTGACAAAAGTCTACCAACAGAAATTCTTTTCATACATCTGCCCATCCAGTCATAATAAAACTGTGCATTATCGCGAACAGCATCGCTATATTTTTTATATGAGGATGTTCCTTGATTAAATGCTTTAATAACTTCTATTCCTCCGATATACTCCACCAAAGCACTGTTCATTTTTTGTCCTAATAAAACAGATTTTTTATAGTTTATTGTGTACTCTTCATTCATTACAGACTTCATGACGCCCATTCCAATAATGAATGGAATAAGTGACAATATGCCTAAACGCCAATCCAGTATAAGCATATATCCAATAAGCAATATTGGACCAACTATATTAGCTGTCATTTCAGGCAATATATGAGATAATGTAGTTTCCATGCTATCTACTTTATCCACAATAATGTCTTTATATTCACCAGAGCTAACACTTGTAATATCTCCTAAAGGCATTTCAAATAATTTCTCTGAAATTTCTTTTCTTATATCTCTTAATGATTGGAAAGTCGCAGTATGAGAAATAGTTGTTGATATGCCCGCCGATATTTCTTTTACTAAAAATAACCCAATTATAATCAATAATTGCTTCGAATATAAGCTCCAATCTGAATTATTGCTGATTAACTCAGTAATAATTCTTGCAAGAAATATATACGCTGTTAAGCTGGCTAACACCCCAAAAATAGCGAATAATACAGAAAAAGAGAATTGACATAAGTTTATCTTTATATATCTTTTAATTATATTCATATCCTATATCTCTCCTCTCTTTTACCTGTTCACCCTCTTCCAAATAAATGAATTTATTGCTTGTTGCTTCCGCTAAAAGCAGATCATGTGTAATAATGATAACTATTTTCCCTTCCTCAGAGAGAAATTTTACCCATCTTATAATTGCATGTAGTCCGTCTCCATCCATTCCACTTGTCGGTTCATCTAGTATATAAATATCAGCATCCGAACAGTATGCAGCTGCCAACGTAACTCTCTGTTTTTCTCCACCTGACAAAGAAGCCGGATGTCTGTCTTTCAATTCCATCAATTTAAAAGTATCTAAGCTTTTTATTAAATCTTGTTTTAGTTTTTCTGTTACCTTCTTACCAAACACTATTTCTCCTGCGACAGAATCTGAATACAGTTGATAATCCGCATCTTGCATAACAAAATAGCAAAATTTATTTCTTAAATTACAATTCGATATTTTACCCTTATATTTGATTGTTCCTGTTTTTTCTCTGAGAAGCCCGCTGATAACTTTGCATAACGTAGTTTTTCCTGCTCCATTATTTCCTAATAGTGAAACAATTTCCCCTTTATATAGTTGCAAATTGATGTTATCAATTCCTGAATTCGTCTTTTTATAACGAAATGACAGAGATTGAATGTCTAATAGTGGTTCCTTATCGTTTTTAATTTCATTATTTGTATTTTTTTCTACTGTTTTGGGTCTTAATCCAAGACTTAATAATTTTTCATCACTAAGATTTTCAAATTCTTCTCTTGTCCATATTTCATTTAACTTACCTTTATCGACATACAAGAATCTATCTGTCACTTCTTTAAATAAGCCAAGTCTATGTTCACTTATGACAATAGATATTCCTTTGTCTTTAATTCTTTTTATTATTTTTATCAATACCTTAGACCCTTGAATATCTAAATTGGATGTTGGTTCATCCAAAATCAGTACCTTTGGTTGCAATATTAAAGAAGATGCAATTGCAACTTTTTGCTTTTGACCGCTAGACAATTCATCTATATTTCTCAAAAGTAAATCTTCAATTCCAACAAATCTCGAAACTTCAAAGAGCATTTCTTTTATTTTATTAGATGGAACTCCAATATTTTCTGCTGCGAAACAAATTTCATCTTGAACAGTATTCATAAAGAACTGGCTCCTTGGATCTTGGAAAACAACACCAAATAATTTTGCTCGTTCTTCCGATTCTAATTCAGCCGGAATTCGTTTGTCCGTTTCAATTTTTCCTTGTAATGTCCCATCATAAAAAACAGGGGCTAATCCACTCACTGTGCGTAAAATCGTGCTCTTCCCTGAGCCTGATCTCCCACAGATAATGGTGCATTCTCCCTGTTTTATTGAAAAACTAATATCTTTTATAGATGCATCACCATCCTTATAGGAAAAATATACCTTTTGAAATTCTATCATCACTATATTCACACTCCAAAATATATTAATCCTATTGCAGTTCCATACATAATAAGTGCAAATATATCTTTTAGACCAAAAACCGCCTCATATATGCATGTCCTGCTCTTATCTGTATTTAATCCTCTTAGCTCTGCTGTAGCTCCAAGTTCGTCTGACAATTTTATGCATCTAATTATTAGCGGAACCATGAAACACTCGTACACCAAAAATGGATGCCTAATATAATCTCTCCAGCTACTAAATACTCCCCTTGCTTTCATACCATTCCGAATATAGATACTCTCTTTACTCAAAACAGGAAAAAACCTTATCATGATGCAAATCATGACAATAATGGATTTGGGAATTCTTAATTTCTGTAAACTTGACATAAGTTCACTAGAATTACCCACAACTATACATGTAACTAGCATTATAAGCGGAATGCTTCGAGCTAACATGTTCAAGATGATATACATTAAGGCTATCTTACCTGCAAACAAACTTGCCGACAGAATCATAGCAAAGTATGTAATAACAAATTTGATAGCCTTTTTGTATTCTCTTATATACATTAAAAGAAACATATTTAATGCAACACTTAAATGTATTTGATAATTTTTATTAAATAAAAACCAAAATATTGTTGATACTGCTAATAAGATAATATATGTCCTATTATCTAATTTTCTCATCTAGACCAGCTTTGCCTTTTCTATATGTTTTTTTAAAAGTTTTTGTCCCACTATAAATCCAACAGCAGATAATACAATTGTTATTACCGTAATCAATAAAAGCATATCCCACGAACCGTAAAATCTAACCAGAGTTTTAATCCCTTCATCTGAATAGCTTGCTTTTAAACTGTTTAAATACTGTTCCTTGAAGAAAAACATAGGGATCGCACTGCCAAGAACATATAACGCCCAGTATATTGAATATGTGACACCATTTCTTTTGGGATTTCTATAAGTATCTTCACCAATCATAACTATTTCACATATAATACCCACAGCAATCATAACCGGCAAAAACCATGGAGATCCCATTACAGTTATGAACAGCCCACCGAATATTCCAGTAACTAAATATGTACCCCTTTTAGGCACCTTATTTGACATCGCTACAAACACAGGACCACAAAGTAAAGCCATAATTCCTACATAAAATAAATAGTCAAATGCAGGTGTTGTTAACATCATGGTACACATTTTCGTAGCAAGCATTATTACAATCATCGCTATATTAAATATAGACAACGTAATAATATCCCTCATTTTTAACTTGTTTTGTTTTTCATTATTCATCTTATACTTCCTCCTTATTTTTATTTAGATTGAATATGAATCATTATTTAAACTATTGATAACAGTATGTGCTAACAGTGTTATCTTTTATCCAAAAAAAATTCCTGTACTCATCCTATACTTAATACCCCCTAACAGTTTTCCAACCTCCCGAAAAAAAACGAGATACCAGTTTTGCGTGATCGATTAATTCCTCCTTATCTTCCGAATGTAAAACAGCTTCAGTAAGTGCTAAAAAATGAGAATGATTAATTATATGAAACCCTTTATTGCTAATATACTCCTGCGAATCGTCTTCCTCAGAATAAATCTCTTGCATTTTTATTCTTGTATTGTCTTCCATTTCCGTCAATTTCTCAAGAAAGTTTTCATATGATGAACCAAAGGAACCATTAATTAACAAAGCATAAATTTCTTTATTATCAAAAAGAAACATTGCAGTTTCTATCGTACCATCTACATGAACTTCTGCAACTTTTTTATTCTGCTTTGTTCTAATACCATTAATCGAGATTTTTTCATACTTAAAAAAATTGTCTATTATTTTATTTGCGACCGGGGAAACAATTGCCTTAAATAATTCATTTTTATCATTAAAATGACGATAAAAAGCTCCTGTGGTCACACATGCATCTTTGCATATATCTCTTAAACTAGATTTCTCAAATCCATACTCAATAAAATGCTTTTTACCACATTCCAGTATTTTTTCATGAGTATCATTATAATTATTTCTAACCAACAGAATTTGCCTCCTTTCCTTTTGATAACACTGTTATTAATTTTAGCATTATTTTTGTTTTTTTGTCAAGTTAGTTATTACAAACTCAGAACTTTGTAATACAATTAGCTTAAATACAAAACTTGCTTAACGCTTGCTACCTTAATCATTCTTTTGTAGCTTTTGTAGGCAAGCACAGTAAGTGTACGGACACTTACGGAAAAATTGATGAAGCAGCCCTTCGGGAACTGCTTCTTTTTTATGCACCTAACCACACGAAAGTTTACTTGAGTGTTTGGTAGGTGCTATGCAAAGACTTCCCAAGAGCTAACAAAGTTAGCGATTGGTTGAAGTCTACTGCTATCAATTTTTAGCTTGTATCCTCGCCTAACAGTTTCATCAATTCGAGCAGGCTCTCATTGGAAACTCTTGGCTGGGGCAAACTTTTAGGGAGACTCTAAGCCCCCGAAATTTACACAAAGGAGCTTCCTGTATGATGTAATTACAGAGATCCCGAAAGAAGGTGCTTGATAAAGAAAGATACCTCAGAGTAGAATCAGGTTTGCTGACTCGCACAGTTGGCAAAACCTGAAATTCACTAGGAGGTATCTACTATGAAGTTTAACACACAGAATGCGAAAATCGAAGCCATTACTGACGAAACTCTGGTTGTCGGAATTGATATCGGAAGTGAGACGCATTATGCCAGAGCGTTCAATAACCGCGGGATCGAATTCTCTCGCAAGCCGTTCGCTTTCGACAATGACGAGGAAGGATTTCATGCTTTTCTGGAATGGCTGGAAGCGCTCATGAAGAAACATGGTATGACCCGTGTCCTTCCGGGGATGGAACCGACCGGGCATTACTGGTTCAATCTGGGTGCGTTCCTCCAGCGGAATGACATGCGACCGGTCCATGTGAATCCGTATCATGTGAAGCAGTCCAAGGAACTGGATGATAACGATCCGAGCAAAAATGACCGGAAAGATCCGAAAGTTATCGCGGGGCTGGTGAACGAGGGCAGATATTCCTATCCGTATATTCCGGAAGGCATATACGCGGAGATCAGAAGCCTTTCCAATCAGCAGAGGCAGGCCCAAAAAACACTGACAGCGGCGAAGAACCGCCTTGCGCGATGGTTCAGTATCTATTTCCCGGAATACAAAGACGTTTACAAGAGCCCGGATGCTGTCAGCGGCAGGATGATCCTCAGGGAAGCACCGCTGCCGAAGGACATTGCAGCGCCCGGAGTAGAGGGTGTCTGCCAGATCTGGAGGAAAGCGAAGGTGCGTGCTGTTGGTGTGAAGAAGGCAATGGTGCTGGTGACTGCTGCGATGCACAGCATCGGCAGTCTGGAATCACCGGAAGCAGCCCGCCTGGAGCTTGGATATCTGCTCGATGATGTGGAACGATATTCGCAGCGTGTGAATGACATCATGGGACGAATGGCTGAGAAGGCCCGGGAGGTTCCATATATCGATAAGTTAATGAATATCAGGGGGATCGGCCCGAAAACAGCGTATGGATTCGTGGCAGAAGTCGGAGACATCAGACGTTTCGATGATCCGAAACAGCTGCAGAAGCTGGCGGGACTTGCGATCGTGGAAAACAGCTCCGGAAAGCATCAGGGTAAGTATCACATCAGTTACCGTGGAAGAAAGAGACTGCGGTATGTGCTCTATGAAGCAGCCCTGTTCGCAGTTGGAAGAAACGCCGAATTCAGAGGGATCTATTCCTACTATACCGAGGGAGCCGAAATCCGCTGAAGAAGATGCAGGCGCTGATCGCGGTAGCCTGCAAGCTGATACGCGTGTTCTACGTGATCCTGACGAAGGGTACGGATTATGATGGCACGAAGATGCTGAATGACATTCGAAGACCACTTGAGGGCGCGGAGGGCGCGTAACAGCGGAAAGAGATCGTTAACACACAGCGGGAAAATCAACTATCGCTACAGAAAGTCGAAGGCAGCAGGGAAACGTCCACCGCACTGGTGCCGCCGCCAGAGATGAAGTCAGCAAAATCAAAAAGAATGAGCCAGTAGTCGGCAGGAATATTTTCCAGAGGGCAAAGACCCCGTAGAGGAGCTGAGCTGACACCCGGATATGGGCAGGCGGGACGAAGGAAGTTGGGACACGATCCTGGTAGATACGGGAGGTTCGTCGCTATAGCAAAGCGGGGTACACACAAGGCCATGCAGATCGGAAAATACGACGTTCTGCTTCGTGTACCACAAATACGCTATTTTCGTACCAGATACAGAGAAATGCTCATGGCCACAGCTCATTCTCCATCTGAGATAGATAAAAAATCCTTGAAATTTCAAGGAAAATCACTTGACATAATAGGGAGGGAAAAACAATGAATTACAATGAAACAAGAAAAATGATTGAGAATATGGCAACCGAAAATTATGAAGATTTTATCAAATCGATCATAAGTTTTGAAAGGGGAGTAAATGATAAAGAGGCATTAGACAAAATTTATGACAACTATACCGCTAATGATTCGTTAATGCTTTTAAATGAGGAATTTGACCGCACGATTGAAGATTTAAGAGAACAGGGGCAGATTAAAGATCTTCCTTGTTCAAAAGGAGAAAGATAACCTTGTCAATATCGTTGGAAATATTGTAGGTAAGGTTGATGTTATTGAGAGAAAAAACAAGAGCGGAGAAGCCTTTAAGGTAGCGAATTTCTCCGTAGTATCCAAAGACGATGACGGGAATAAGGTATATCATAACTGCTCCGCTTATGGAGACAAGGGGGATATACCAAAGGACTTTAAGCAGGGAGATTTTGTGAAGCTCTTTGGACAGATTAGAACTTCCATTGATGATAACGGCAAGGAGCATAGCAATATCAGGATACTTTCCTCAAAGCTCTTAAAGGCAAGAGAGCAGATGAAAGGGAATGAAGAAAAGAAAGAATCCGTGCTTGGAGCGATTAAAAAGTATCAAGCTGAAGAAAAGGAAAAGCCTAAAGAAAAGAAAGAAGCTTCAAAAGAGGCTGAAAGATAAATATATGGTCGGTGCGGTCTTAGGACTGCACCGATTATTTTTTTGCCACTCATTCACAAATACTCTTTAATAGTTTATAATAAAAGCGTAAATGTAGGATGTGGTATATTATGGATACTTTAAATGAATATTTAAAATCTGTAGGTTTCATTACGAACAAAAAAGCTGAGCAGCTCGGCATTAAGAGATATAAGCTTGCTGAGCTTGTTCATAAAGGAGAACTTGAACGAGTAAAAAATGGAGTATACAAGAAAAAAGATGATATAGATGATGAGTTTGCACTATTGTCATTTAATAATGAAAAAGTAGTCTTTTCATTCCACACCGCCTTATTTTTGTTAGGACTCAGCGATAGAAGTCCTAATATTTTTCATATCAGTGTCCCTCAAGGCTATAATGTAAGTCATGTAAAAAAACGAATAAAAAATATTAAGGTGCATTATATAAAATAAAGAAAACTTTGGTGTGGGCATTACAACTGTAAGGACTGCATTAGGGAATGAAGTAAGATGCTATGATATGGAAAGAAGCATTTGCGATATTGTTTCAGAGAGAAATTCTATTGATAAGCAAATATTTACAGAAGCAATGATTGCATACTTTAACAGTAAAGAGAAAAACATGAGAAATCTCGTTAAATACAGCCGAAAATTAGGCATTGAAAATGAAATTAGAAAATATATGGATGTGTTATAAAATAATTAGCTCAGAGAGTTTAAAAGGTAAAGTAAAAAATATCGCAAAAAATAAAAATTTAAGCTCACAGGAAGTCTTGCAGATGTTTTTCTTTGAGAGATTCTTAGAAAAGAAAGATTATCTCGTTCAGAATATAAATTTAATTTCGTAATTAAAGGTGGACTCTTAATATCGCCGATGATCGGTATAGATAATAGGACAACAATGGATATGGATACGACTGTGAAAGGAATTCCGTTAAAAGAAGATGTAATTAAGAATATCGTTTCAGAATTATAGATATAAAAGTTGATGACGGAATACATTTTGAAATTACAGATATAACTCATATTCGAGAAGAATCAGAGTACATTTGATTGCAATCTTTGGAAAGATAAGAAATGCAATGAAAATAGATATTACGACAGGCGATGCAATTACACCAAAAGAAATAGAATATGTATATCCTTGTATGTTTAGGGAAGAAGGGCTTAAGGTGCTTGCATATCCTCTTGAAACCATACTTGCGGAAAAGTATGAAAATGTTATAAAAAGGAATATATCTACAACGAGGATGAGAGATTTCTATGATTTATATAGCCTGTATAATTTGCGGAAAGAAGAGATTGATTTTAATGTTTTAAAACAGGCTGTTTTATCAACTGCAAGGAAAAGAGATAGTATATCTTTTATGAAAGAGGCAAAGGAAATTATAAACGATATTAAGGAAGATAGTTATTTAAAAGAATTATGGAGAGTTTATTTGAAAGACAATCCATATATAAAAGAGCTTAATTTTCCCGATACAGTAGAAGTTGTTAAGATAATAGCTGAAAAAATAACAATTTAAGGAGATAAAGATTATCTCTCCATCTCCTTGCACATGTAAATTCCATAATTTTTTCGTATTTGATAAAGCTCGTCCATCGTCGATTTTGAGGAAGAATACTCCTGCATAAGGATATTCTTTTTTTCTTGCAATTTATCAAGTTCAGCTAAAATATCCTTTGAATTTGGAAGTTTGGAATAGGATTTTTCAAGCTCTGAAAGGGTATTTTCATATAGGGTAATTTGAGCTTTGTACTCTTCAAAAAATGACTTATCAGACGGATTTGTCTTATATTCCTTGTAGTATTGCCTATATTTTTTTACGGCATGAACTCGTTCCATGGTGGCAGAAAGCTCCTGCATTTCCTTATCAATAGCCTTGATTTTATCTTGCAGACTTTGTCTTTCATCGGCTGCTTTTTGAATGTACCCATCAAGCTTTTTAACAGATTTAATGCCTTGTTCTCTAAGAAAGATAACAGACTCCGCCATTGTATTCAGGTTGTGTTTGGTTGCCCAATATTCATAGCCTTTGCTTTCCTTTCCCTTTGTATTGGTATTTATGTCAATAACATTGCCGATGCGTTTTTTTACAGCGGGTGTCTTGATAAACTCTCTTTCTGCAATTCGTTCTTTTAATCGTTCTTCAGTATAATCTTCGCCAATGGTCTTAGCTCTTGTAAATCTCGGTTTATCTTTCGGCTTAAAAGCGATGTGCTTGCCATGCTTTATTTCATAGTCAAGCTCAGCCATTTTCTTTAGAAATTCATCCCAATCCTTTGACTGTTTTATCATGCGGTCAATATCAAATTGTAACCTGCTTTTCCAAGAAGTACCTTTCTTTGCTTGCTCATTTTCATACCAAGACTTACCGTTCGTCCTATATTTTTTCTTAAAGCTTTCGTAGTGTTCATCAATGACGGAAAGGTTGTTTTCTTTGCATAGCTTATCACTCTGGTAACGGATCTTATGATAGCTTTTCTTATTGGATTGATAGCACTTGCCGGTAAACATATTCACATTGTTGAAGATGATATGATTATGGATATGTCCTTTATCTATGTGCGTCGATAACACAAACTCATACTCATCTTTGAGTATCTTTTTACATAACTCAAGACCGATTTGATGTGCCATTTCAGGCGTTGTTTCTCCCGGTAAAAAAGATTGAATCAGATGTCTTGCAAGGACGGTTCCCTTAGTTCTCGCCTCCCTTCTTGTCCTTAAAAACTGAGTATGAGCAGTTGACTGATGGCATTTGTTGGTGCTGACTAAGAGTTGTTCATCTGTTTTATCTCCATTAACAATATAAGCAATGGCAAGATGAAGGGTTGATTTTATAGGATGTATTTTTGTAATCGCCATAAATTTTAATCACCTCCGGAAGTCCTGCTTAGAAGCAAGGAATGAATTTGCCACAGTTCTTTTGAAAAATGTTCAATCTCTTGTTTCATATCGCCTATGTCCTCTTTATAGATAACGCCGGTCGAATTTACTCGCTTTGCAATCTGATTGATGTTGTTTGTGGCATTGGAAAGTAAACCTTGTAAATCTCGAAACGGCTCTAAATCTATCTGATAAATTTCTTTTTTCAAAACGCACTTTCTAATAAAATGGCTCATATTTCTGCACCTTGCGAGTTTTCTTTTCTCTTCAAAAAGAGCCTTTTCTTCTTCTGTTAATTTAATTTCAAGTCTTTCATTGCGTAATCTGTTTGTCATAAATGTTTCCACCTGTTTTTTATATACCTTATTATGGATAGCCACATTATACAAATGTGCGAATCCATACATTTATATGAGATTAAAATGTAAAAGTGCATCTTTAATTATTTCAACTTTTTCTTTAGACGGATGAGATTTCCTATTTTGTAAAGTCCCTTCTGTTTTTACTTCCATTTGCATTTGTATTCCTAAATTGCGCTTTACTTCTGCAATGTACGCAGTATGCATTTTAAGATTATATTTCTCTTTTATGTATGATTGAATCATTTTATATGTAACTTTCTCTTTAGGCTTATATTCTTCTGCCTTTTCCGCAATACTCCCTATTGGAAATTTACCATTTTCATCTCCGAACTCCACTTTTACATTGATTTGGCTGTCCGGTTTTTTGTGGGAAAGAAGTACAACCGTCTCCACGTGCGGCGTTTGTGCAAACATATCCACGCATTGCACCGTCTCGACGCGATAGCCCGCGGCGACAAAGGCCGGCAAATCCCGGGCGAGGGAGCTGGCCTTGCAAGAGACGTAAACAAAACAAGCCGGGGCAAAAGCCAAAATATCCGGCAGGGCCTTGGGATGAATGCCTTCCCGCGGCGGATCAAGTACGATCACCTCCGGCGCCCCGGCGAGCTTCCCCACTTCCGCCTTTACATCGCCGGCGATAAAGGTACAGTTGGTCAGGCCGTTGGCCGTCGCGTTGGCTCTGGCCGCATCCACCGCCTCCGGCACGAGCTCAATGCCCGTCACCTGGTCCGCAATCGGGGCGAGCATCTGGGCGATGGTTCCCACCCCGCAGTACAAATCAAAAACGGCCGGCTTTTTGCCGCCGCCCCGGCGCTCAGTATAGGTCGTCACCGCCCGGCGCACCGCGGCGTAAAGCGTCTCGGCGCCGTGGGTATTGGTCTGCAGAAAAGAAAAGGGCGACACGGCAAAATCAATGCCCAAAATCGTGTCATGGATGATGCCCTCGCCCAAGAGAATCCGGCTCGTGTCGGCCCGAGCCACGTCCGACACCCCGTCATAAACCGAGTGGATCACCGTGGCGAGCCTGCCGGCGAGGGGCAAATGCTTAAGCGCCTGCACAAAGGCCGTATCATCCAATATGCCCTGGCTGGTCGTCACCAGGTTGACCATGATTTCGCCGGTGGCCGCCCCCCGACGTACCACCAGATAGCGCAGAAACCCGATGTGCGCCCGTTTGTGAAAGGCCTGAGCCCCCCGGGAACGGAAATAGTCCAGCACCGCGGCGACGATCGCCCGAAAATCCGGATGCACAAGCGCGCAGTCCTGAGCCGAAACGATATTGTAAAAATGGCCCCTTTCGTGCAGGCCGAGCATCAACGGCCCACCGGGGCAATCGTCCCCAAAAGAAAACTCCATCTTGTTGCGATAGCCGTAGATTTCCGGACTGGGCAGCGCCGGCAGGTGCTCAAACTCCGTAATACCGGTCTCCGCCAGCAGCGTCATCACCCAGCCGTCCTTCATCGCCAGCTGCGACGGATAAGCCGTCGATTGATAGGTGCAGCCGCCGCACCGGCCGAACATCGGGCAAACCGGCGTCACGGCGTCCGGCGCCGGCGCCAGCACGTCGAGCAGCTTGCCTTCGGCCTTGCCCTTGCGCTTTTTCGAAATGCGCACCTTGAGGATCTGCCCGGGAACCGCGCCCTTCACCGCGCAGGGGATGGTGGTGTCGCCATCTTGAATCGGGCCGATGCCCTTGCCCGGATAGCGGGTGCGTTCGATTTTAACGGTGGCAATGTCCCCCTTTTTCATTCACTTGTTTCCTTCCTGATGATGGCGTCACGCCATTATTTTGCTTTGATTTTAGCATAGTTTTCCGCCCATGCCCAATTCTATGGCGAGACCCGTTTATTTTTTAGGATTGGCCCGATTTCCGCCGCATCCATTTTTTCTTTTTGCAGCCCCTGCGTTCTCGCCATTTTTTTCGGTTGTTCCGCTAATTATTGCCTTTATTTCAGCCGCCGCTCGTGCTATATTAAAAACGTATTCTAAATTGATGACGAATGAATCGAGGAAGTAACATGGCAGATTTACCGATGGAACAAATTCTAAATGAAAGAGATGTTCTCAAATCCAACGAGGGCAAAATGCGGATCATTCAGGAAACCGTTCCCGGCAAACAGGTGACCCTCGCCCACATCATCGCGGGCCCGGAAGCCATCGTTTACCAGAAATTGGGGCTGAATCCCGCCATCGACTACTCCCAGGCCGCCATTGGCATCTTGAGCATGACCCCACCGGAGATTGCTGTGATTGCCGGCGACATGGCCTGCAAAACCGCGCATATCGACATCGGGTTTATCGACCGTTTCAGCGGCACACTGATTTTCACCGGGCGCATTTCTGATGTTTCTTCTGCGGTTAAAGCAATTTTAAACTACTTAAAGCGAACTCTCGGGTTCACCATTTGTGATATTACCAAAACCTGATCTCCATTGGCGCTTGCCAATTGTCGATACTTTCTCACCTTCCACCGGTTGCTGGCACGATCGGTGGTTTTTTGTTGGCTTCTTTTTTGTCTGCCACTGTTTCAAGTCACAGGGCATTAAAGCGCAATAAAAAACCACCGGGTGCCGCTCGTGCAAAGCGGCATCTGGTGGTTTTTATCATCAAATTGTAGGTCCGAACTTATTCGGCCGGTGCAATCGCGCCCATCGGGCACTGATCTGCGCAGGAACCGCAGTCGATGCAGGCATCTGCGTCGATCACGTACGGAGAACCTTCAGAAATTGCTTCGGTCGGGCACTGATCCGCGCAAGCACCGCAAGAGATACATTCGTCAGAAATTGTATAGGCCATAATCATACTCCTTTCAGCTCTTTGATATATTAATCATTATACCCAAAGGCCGAATTAAATCAAGATAAAACGAACACTTTTTTCAAATGATTTCGTTTAATCCCTTGGTTTTTTGCCGGTTTCAGCGTTTTTTTCCGTTAGCTTCGGCGAACGTTTCGTGTCTCTGACTGTCTGCCGCTGATGCGAGCCGCCATTCTCATGGCGCGCCTCTTTTCGCCCCGACGGATGATGCCGGTGCCGGGATCTGCGGTGTTCGTCTTTGCCTTCATGGCGATCGTCGTCTCGATAATCCCGATGATTTCTCCCCTTCCCGCGATGGGTGTTTTCGCCATCGCCGTCGTCACTATCGTCATGGTCCTCCTGGCGTTTTTGCTGCCGCCGCCGGTTATTCGCCTGGACATGCTTGTTCCCGGATTTCACCACTTCATCCATGCCGAAGGTTTTGATTTCCATTCGTCATTGTCCGTCTGCATTTTTACGAGCACTTTTTCTTCCAGCACGTTCAGGCGGTACACCTGGCCTTCGCCCTCCGGTGTGGTTACCCAGTTGCCGATCTTTGGCATGCGCTTGGTCACATCGTGATAAAATTCGTCCTCATAGGTCAGGCAGCAGAGCAAGCGGCCGCACACGCCGGAAATCTTAGACGAATTGAGCGACAAGCCCTGTTCCTTCGCCATTTTAATGGATACCGGACGGAAATTGTCCAGCCACTTCGAACAGCAGGTTTCCCGGCCGCAGATGCCCAGAGTGTGGAACATCTTGACCTCGTCCCGAACGCCGATCTGCCGCAGTTCAATGCGCAGATGAAAGATCGAAGCCAATTCCCGAACCAGCTTTCTGAAATCGAGCCGCCCGTCCGCCGTGAAATAAAAGATGGCCTTCTTGCGGTCAAAGGTGAAAGATACGTTGATGAGTTTCATATCCAGCTCATTGGCCCTGGCCCGTTCGTCAAACACGTTGCGGGCTTCATTTTCCCTTTCCTTCAAGGTCTGATAGTCCTGCTGATCTTTCTCCGTCGCCACCCGCAGCACCGGCTTAGCCGGCGTCTGCAGACTGGTCTCGTCGATGGTTTTTGGCGCCAGCGCCGCCTCTCCATATTCGATCCCCTGGGCGGTTTGCACGACCAGCGGATCGCCACGGTGGATCTCAAGGCCGGTGGTGTCAAAATAATACACCTTCCCGCCCGGCTTGAATCGCACGCCGACGATTTTTATCTTCATGATTGGTTCTCCTGTAATTCCGATATTTTTAATAACGCGGCTTCCCACTGGATGCGCGGGTTGGCGTTGGTCGTCAGCCGGCGGCCGAGCTCAAACAAAATCTCCCGGATCCCGTCGATTTGCGTCGGGCTCGCCAAGGCCATCAATTGTCCGGCATCTGCCGAAAGCGCCGACGCCCCGCGACCCGTCAAGGCCGCCGCCTGCGCTTCGCTCAACCCGCGGATCAACGCGGCGATCACCGCCTGAGCGCCAGTATCTTTGCCGATTTTTTCCGCAAAGGGAAACAGCGTCTGTAGCTGCCCCTTCAGTATATCACAAATCACCTCAAACGCCGCATGGTTTAAAACTTCGGCTGCTTCGCCCTGCCACCGGGCCAATGCCCGCCCGGGGCACCCCTGCGCGCCCTGCACCAGCGCGTCCATCTGCGCCGCTTCACAGCCGGCGGCCTCGAGCACGGCACGCATCTGCCGATCGTTTAGCGGATCGAGTGTCAATCGCTGGCACCGTGAACGAATGGTGGGTAAAATCTTTTCGCCGTTTTCCGCCAGGATGATAAACACGTTGCCCGGTTCCGGCTCTTCCAGCGATTTAAGCAGGGCATTTTGCGCCTCGGGCGTCATCGTTTCTCCCTGGGCGATCAGGCAGACGCGGCTGCCCCCATCAAAGGTGCGGGCGGCAATGGCCGTCAATAATTGCCGGACCTGGACGATCTTGATATTTTTCGCCCCTTCCTGCGGAGCTACCTTCAAAAAATCCGGATGGGTTTCCGCCGCCACGTGCCGGCAGGAGGCGCATTCGCCGCATGGCCGCTGCGCCGCCGGCGCCGTGCATAAAATCGCCTTAGCAAAAGCCCGGGCCAGCGTGGTCTTGCCGATGCCCCGCGGCCCCGTCAGCAAATACGCGTGGCTGATCTGATCCTGCTGAACGGCCCGCGTCAGCAAATTTTTAATGCGTTCCTGGCCGATGATCCCTTCAAACATGGCGCCCATGCGCGGCTCCTTTCTGATTCATTCTCGTTTGATGCCGGTTTTGTACCGTTCTTCATGCGCTATTGCGCATCGGTGTCAACAACCGTCACGCCGCCCCGGGCATCGACGCCCATCACGGTGATGCCTGCCGCCAATTGCGCCTGCACATAGGCGATAAGCGGCGCCGTCAGGCGGTCTCCCGGCAACACGACGGGCACGCCCGGCGGATAGGGAATAAGTATTTCCCCGCTGATCATCCCCTCGGCCCAGGTCAACGACACACGGCGCTTGGCCGCGCTAAAGGCCCGCCACAGCGGCCAGGTCTGATTAAAGCGCTCCGCCGGCAGTGTTGGATTTATATTGCTTTTTTCTGCCGGCTGGCCAACGCGGCGGTTGTTTTCCGCCACCGCCCGGATCAACTGCCTAAGATCCCCGACGGTGGTGCCAATCCCGGTGAGGGCCAGCAGCCAATGGGGCGTCTCCAGCTCGCAGTAAATCCCCTGCTCGCGCAAATGGCGCCCGACGACCATGCCGCTGCCATCCCGAACCCCGTAGAGCCACTTGCTCGCATCGTAGCTTCCGGCCGGCGCGTATAAAAACAAATTATCGGTCGCCTGCGCGGCCTCGGCCGCTACCCGGTGAGCCCGGGCAATGGCGCCGAACACGGCAGCGCCGCGATCAGCCGCCTCGGCGACGGCGCGTTCCACCGAGCGCATCAAACCGTAATTCGGGCTCGACGATTGTAGCATCGCAAGCCGCGCCGAAAGCCGTTCGTCATCGATGCGGTCACTGCAGCGGTGCAGCAGCGATCCCTGAGTCAGGGCCCCCAGCATTTTATGGGTGCTCTGCACCACCACATCGGCTCCAGCTGTCACCGCATCCGTCGGGTATGCCTTGCCAAACGCCAAATGCGCCCCGTGGGCCTCGTCGACGATCAGCCACTTTCCGGCCCGGTGCATCCGTTCGGCAATCGCCCGGGTGTCCGACACCGTCCCGTAATAAGTCGGCGTGGTCAACACCATGCCCCGGCAATCCGGATGGGACAAAAGCGCCTGTGCCACCTGTTCCGATGTCACCGCTCCGGGAAAGCCCAGGATTTCATCCGGCGCCGGGTCGATAAACACGCCGCAAATCCGCCCCAGAGTCAGCGCTGTCAAAACCGATCGGTGAGAATTGCTCGGAACGATCACCGTGTCCCCTTCGCCGGTGCCGGCCAATATCGCCGCGATGAGTCCAACCGTGGTGCCCCCCACCAAAATATGCGCTGCTTTGGATCCATAAACCCGGGCCAACTCCCGCTGACTTTCGGCGATGGCCCCCGTCGGGTGGTGCAGATTGTCCGTTCCCGGCAGCTCCGTCACATCGAGGGCCGCCCCGGCAAAGCCCCGGCCCTTATGCCCCGGCATGTGCAGGCGCACCCGGTCCTGATCCGCAAAGGCGCGCAGGGTGTCGTTAAGCGGCGTCTTCACGCCAATATCCCCTGATCCCGCAGCGCCGTCTCGATGGCACCGCCGATGACATCCACACTTTGCAAAACACCGTCCTTCAGGCAGTCAATGCGCGTCCAGCCGTAACGGGCGACCAATTCCCACCCGGCGCGATAGGCTCGCTCGAGATAAGCCGGGTGGCTTTCGTGAATATCCTTGGCCGCTTCCCCCGTCATTTTATTGGTGCGGCCGGCAATGAGCGCCCCGCTGGCCTCCGGGGGCATATCCAGATAAATCACCGCGTCCGGTCGGGGCAGCCCCAGCAGGCGAAATTCATAATCTTCCAGCCAGTCGAGAAAGGCCTGCCGCGCCGCCGCATCCACGATCTTGCCGGCCTGATGCAGCATGTTGGAGGTGGTGTAGCGGTCGGCGATCACCAGGCCGCCGCCGGCCAGAAACGGCCCGACCTCCTGCCGATAGGAAGCATAGCGGTCGGCCGCGAAAAAAGTCGCCGCGACATAGGGGCTGACGGCATCGGGATCCGCTCCGAAATCGCCGGCCAGATAGTGGCGCACCATCGCGGAAGAATCCTCGTCATAGCGGGGATAAGCCACCCGCAACACCCGTTTTCCCTGCGCCGCCAGCCGGCCGTAAAGCCGCAGGGACTGCGTTTGCTTGCCGGAGCCGTCGACCCCCTCGATCACGATGAGTTTACCCGCTTGTTGTTTTGCCATTGAACCTGCCTCCGTTGATTGAATGGCTTCATTATAGCACAGAATGCACAAAATCCCCGCATTAAAAAAGCAGAGCCACACTCTGCTTTTTTAATGGCTCCAATGCTTTCGCATGCCTTATCTTAATTCATCGATGAGTTCAAGCCGGGTGTGTTCAACAAAAATGTCGACAATGTCAGGATCAAAAAAAGTGCCCGAGCGTTTGGCGATCGCATCCAGACTCTTGACCACGGAATTCCGGGTGAACACCCCGTGGCCGCTGCGCAGACCTGTAAAGGAATTGGCCACCGCGCAGACCCGGGCCAAAAAAGGAATCTCCTTTCCCGCCAGTCCGTCCGGATAGCCGGAGCCGTCAAAGCATTCGTGATGATACAGCGCGATCTGCTCCGCGGCAAAGCAAAAATCTGCCGCCTCAGGCGCCTGCTCGCGCACCCGCGAAAACACATGCTGGCCGTAATCCACATGGGCCATCGCCCGAAGGCGCTGTTCGTTGGAATAAAGCGCCCGGTAATCGTTGAGCTCCACCGGCAGGAGCACTTTGCCGATATCGTGAAAGTCGAAGGGGGACAGCCCCTCCCACATCAAGCTTTTCTCCAAATGTTTCATGTCGAGCATGCGCAGAATCACCCGCATGTATTGCCCGGTTTCCATATTGTGCCAAATGCTGGTCTTCGGCAGTCGATTCATGATATTGATTAAAGTTTTCGCCGCCTCCTTCATCGACCGTCGCCTTTCGTTTTTTGATTTCTTCTTGCTTTTTATTTAAAGAAGTTTTAATTTATTTATTATCATATCAAAAGGCGGCGGGCATCACAAGCAAATTTTCAACGGGATTGCCGATTCATCAAAAGCCCGCGCCCTGCAGCGAAAAAATAAAATTCGCGCAGCGCGCATGAATCCTTCTGAATTTTGAGCGTCTTTGTGTTATAATGCCTTCAAAATTCATCGGCGCTCATCAGCCGTCCCTTCTGCGAGGCAACCATGTCGAAAAAACATAAAAAACAAAAAAACGACGCCCACAAAACCAACGTCATGCGCATCCTGGACCAGGCCCATCTGTATTACGAAGCCCAGTTTTACGAGGCTGACGGCGGTGCTCTCGACGGGGTTTCCGTCGCGGACAAAATCGGCGAAGACCCAAACGAAGTCTTTAAGACCCTGGTGTGCCGCGGCCATTCCGGGGGCTTCAAAGTCTTTGTGATTCCCGTCGCCGCCGAGCTCGACCTGAAAAAAGCGGCCCGCGCCGCGAGCGAAAAATCCATCGTCATGATTCCTCAAAAAGAACTTTTGCCAAACACCGGTTATATTCACGGCGGCTGCTCGCCCATCGGGATGAAAAAAAATTATCCCACCTTCATCGACAAAGCGGCCGAGGATCAAACGCGCATTTATGTCTCCGGCGGCAGGGTCGGCGCCCAGGTCGGGCTTGATCCCCGGACCCTTGCCGAATTTGTCGGTGCCCCTTTCTGCCCTTTAACGCGCTGAGCCGCGTGCATTCAATGGATCATCATCCACGAGGATTTTTTATGAACATTCAAAAACATGTCACCACCGACCGCATCGACTACCGCGATGCCGACACCGGCGCACTTTTAGCCGAAATCGATTTCCCGGTTACTGATGCCGGCGTGCAGACCATCGTGCACACCTTCACCGACGACAGCCTGCGCGGCCAGGGTATCGCCGGCGAGCTGGTGCAAGCCGCCATCGACACCATCCACAAAAACGGCAACCGCGTCGCCGCTACCTGCTCCTATGCCCAAACCTGGCTGGAACGCCACCCCGACGCGCTTGCCGGCGAATCCGAGGGAGGCGCCCATGCCTGACTGCGATCACGCCCATAGTGACGCCTACTACAACACCCTGGACGCCATCATCAAGGCCATTAACCAAAAGCTCCCCGACGCCGCCATCCACGACAGCGAAACCCTGGAACGTCTTCTCGACGACGTGCTGATGCACTTTAAGTACGAGATGCTTTAAACAGAGCGGATGCTCTGTTTTTTTCGGTCTTGGCATGCCTTTAAGTTTTCTGCTTTACAATAGAGACTTCATCATCCATGCCATAGATAAGCATGGATCAAAAATCTGATAAAGGAGCATCGTTTTTGCACCGCCGAAAAAGAACAAAAAAAAATCGCCGTCGGGGCAACGGCTGTCTGATCCTCATGCTCATCGCGCTCATCCTCGTGACCGCCGGCGCCGTCGCCGCCCGCACCGGACTGCTCAGCCAAATTCTGAACAGCGATTGGTTCAACCGCGGACATTTGACCAGGCAGGTGCGCGACTACCGGGAAACCATCGACCGCTACACCGCCGAATACCGGATCCCGGCTTTCACACCCGTGATTCAGGCCATGATGATGCAGGAATCCAAGGGGCTGGGCAGCGACCCGATGCAAGCCAGCGAATCGCCCCACAATGTGATTTATCAAAAATCCCCCAACAGCATCCAGGATCCCGATTATTCGATTCAAGTGGGGACGAAATATTTTGCCGAGTGCCTCAAGATCGCCGGCTGCAGCCGCCCGGGCCAAACCAACCGCCTGATGTTAGCCATTCAGGGGTACAATTTCGGCAACGGCTATATCAGATGGGCCCTCATCCGGGACGACGGCTATTCCCAGACCAACGCCAGGGACTTCAGCGCGCGGATGAAAGCCCGCCTGGGCTGGAGCAGCTACGGCGATCCCCAATACGCCCAAAAGGTGATGCACTATTACCAGCAGATCCTTGACGAAAATTAACCCCTCACGTTCCCATACGGAGCGACGGGGGCCTTTTATTTTTCGGCCGCTCATTACCCATGCCAGCCGGGCATTGCAACGCTGTTTTTCTCGTTTTATCCTCTTATCCTCCCTCCGCGGAGAAATCCCCTCAAGGTCTCGGGCGTGGCAGGCCGGCTCCATACAAAAATCCTCGAGCCCGCTTGTCATGCCTTTCCTATTTTCCAGCCAAATCGCTGAGCTTGCCCTTTTCAATGATCTCAGAATGAAATTGATAGTCCTTACCCGGCGTGCCGCGTTCTGTCGTCTTAACAATTTCATACGTCCCTTTATCTGTGTCAATATTAAGAAAATTCTCCGTTTCCACAGGAACGCCCATGTCTTTTTGGGCCTCCTTTCTGATATTTTCTTCGAGCCTGCTCATCCCGTTGCTTTTGGACAGCCACGTAAAAATGATGAAGGTACCGCGCTTTCTCCGGCACGATTCCGAAAAATGCTCTTTGATCCAACGATCATGCAGGTCTCCGTCGGCGCTCCGCTCAACTTTTGTAAGCTTCGGCCCGCCCGCCGTATATCTGAACCGGATAATGGCCTCTCCGGAAGCGCCCGACATGCTGTAGGCTCCTCCCTTAACGGCAACGTATTCGACGACATTTAAGTAAACATAGGCCGTCCCTTTACCGCCGTCTTTGTCAATGCCAAAGACTTCGGCGTCCGCAAAAGCTTTATCCGGAACGTCCCTTACGCGCGCGGTCCTTATTTCACTTTCCGCCACTTGCTTCATCAAGGTCCGCAAATCCGGCTGGCTCAAATTTACGTTTTCGTTTGGATGATTCCCATGGCTGTTATTCCGGTTCTGCCCGGCGCATCCCGCCGTCACCACGATCACCATGACCGATATAAAAACAATGCCGATCATCTTCCCCGTGTTTTTACCCACCATTTCCTCCGCCGGCCTTTCAATCACTGCAGCCTGTGCCGCCGTCTTGGGATTTATCTCTCCAAAAGTATCCATTGTGCGGCCATCACATCGTTTTCTATATCATCCTCATTTAATCCGCGTTTTAAAAATAATGCATCCCAGATCTGCGTCATCTTCTCAACAGTTTCACATTCTACCTGGAAGTATCCGGTGTTGAGTTCAATACCCACATATACGTTACCCCACAGCACATAGGTCACAACCTCGGGATACCGTGTGCCATTTTCCTGCGCATTCAGGCGGACAATTTGTTCAAATTCGGGTATTTGTTTCTGCGGCGGCGCATATTTGGCAATAAAGGAATCATTGAGTTCACGGTCGCTAACGGCCGCTAATACGGCTTGCACGCAGTTTTCCTTTATTTTTTGAATACAGCTTTTCCCACGCATCCAGTTTTTCTTTCGTTACCGCTGTCGTAATCATCTGCCAAATTCTAATTCGATTATTTCCTCCGCCGCCCAAACCAAAACAACCCATCCGGGAATGGTTCCCCGTCACTTTCTCTGCGTCCAATCCTTTATCCAAGTCCGGTCTTTCGCCCAGCGATGTGCGTTCCGATAAATAAAATTTTATCTATTTTATTCTCTGCCTTCTGGAAAAATAAAATAAAGGAAAAGAACGGAAAGAAGCGACGCCTGCAAGGTCTATGAGGAAATCATCAGGGAGAATATCGAGTACGACTATCTCCTGCAGGAGTTCCGCTTGGAAAAAGACCGAGTAGACGAGATCGTAGACCTGATCCTTGAAACCGTGTGCAGCGCCAGAAAGACGCTCCGCGTTGCCGGGGACGACTACCCGGCAGAGCTGGTCAAGGCAAAGTTTATGAAGCTGGACAGCGAACACATCCGCTTTGTGCTGGACTGTATGCGGGAGAACACCACCAGAATCCGCAACATCAGACAATACCTGCGGGCGGCGCTGTTCAATGCCCCGTCCACTATCTATTACACATCCCTTGTCTCTCACGACATGGCAAGCGGCGCGTTGCCGCCGCCAAAGCGGAAGTACATCTGCAACGAGGTGGAAAGCCTGTAACCGCGAAAAGGAGGACAACCACCATGAAACAGGGCGCATTATTCTACGACGAGCTGACAGACCGCTACGACATCCGCTTTGACCTGACGGACTACTGCGGCGGACCGCATGCCGGGGATTGTCTGGAAGTCTTTACCCGCGGCAAATGGAAGCCTGCCCGGATGGAGTACGGCGAGAATTGGCATCTTGTCGGCATCCGCGCCGACGACCTGAACGGCCTGCGGGTGCGGGTTTAACCGTCATTACTGCAAAATTCCGAGGAAAGGAAGCCGGTAAATGCAGGATGAAGTCAATGAAAAAGTCATTGCCCTGTCTATCAGGGGCACAAAGATCACCGCAAGGATATTACAGCAGGCGATCAAAGCTATTCTTGCGGAAGTGCAAAAGGAGCTGGCAAAGAAACAAAAGAAACAGCAGACCATCCCCCACGGGAAGCAGACCCTAAAGCAGCTTGTGCGCCAAAACGCCGGTGTCTCCAATATCGAGATCACCGGCGAGAACATCAAAGCCTTTGAGAGTACCGCCAAAAAATACGGGATCGACTTTGCGCTGAAAAAGGACGCCAGCGAAGTTCCGCCCCGCTACCTTGTGTTTTTCAAGGGCCGGGACGCGGACGCGCTCATGGCGGCCTTTCAGGAGTTTTCCGCCAAGAAGCTGACACAGGAGAAAAAGCCGTCCCTGCGGAAATCCCTGTCGGTATTCAAGGAGGCGGCGCAGCAGAAAAACGCGGAGCGCGGCAATTGTAGAAAAGGCTCTTTCTACCCTTTTATTTTCGATACAACTACGTAAAAAGAATCATGTATCTCGTTGCGGAGCGGCACCCCCTGCCGCTCTGCTTCTTTTTTCGGGAGGTGATGCGTGATGCTGCAGATCAAGACGCGGGACGTGCTGAAGGGCACGGTCAAGGCCATTGATAAATCCGCCGTGGCCGCCCAGCGCATGAAAGACGCCTATGTGCGGGTGAAGGATAAGGCGGAGCACGGCTATGACAGCGCAGAAAGCTCCCCGGAGGAATACGCCACGGACCGTGTTTCCACGCTTTCCGATTCGATGCTCCATGAGGCCGGGCACCAGTTGGACAGGCAGGGCCGGAAGGCCGTCAAAGAGACAGCGGACAACATCTCCAAGGCAAAGGAGTCTTTCAAACAGAAAAAAGCGGAACAGCCCATACAGAAAGCGCGGGAGCAGGCAAAGCAGGCCGCCCGGTCCGCAGGGAAAGCGCCGTCTGCCAGCGGGCCGGTATCAGGCGGCAGCACCCAGGCCGGGACAGATCCCGGACAGGCCGCAGGACGGATCGTGCGCCGGGAGGACATCCCCATCCGCACGCGCGGGCAAAACCCGCTTGCTGTAAGGCAGTCGTCGCGTTCCGCGGGAAACGCCGCGGAGTTTTCCGATATGCAGGCGGCAAGGCTGGGCTGGAGCAGCTACGGCGACAAGCAGTATGTGGCACACTTCCTGCGCTACTATCCCTATGGTCGGGCGTTCAGCATGGGCTTTGGCAACCAGGCCATCGTGGAGCTGGCATTGTCCCAGCTCGGACAGCAGGGCGGGCAGCCCTACTGGTCCTGGTACGGGTTTGACGGCCGCGTGGAATGGTGCGCCTGCTTCGTGAGTTGGTGTGCCAACGAGTACGGCTACATCGAGGCGGGGCTCATCCCCAGATTCTCCCTCTGCTCCGATTGCGTGACCTGGTTTGTGGCACAGGGCCAGTAGCAGGGCCGAAACTATGAACCGGTGGCCGGGGACATCATCTTTTTTGACTGGGGCGCGGATGGCACCATTGACCACGTGGGCATCGTGGAATATTGTGAAAACGGCGTGGTCCATACCGTAGAGGGCAACTCCGGTGACGCCTGCCGCCAGCAGCAGTACACCGTGGGAAGCAGCGGTATCTACGGATACGGGCTTCCGGCGTATTGAGAAAGGTGAAAAGAGCACGGAAGCTCTTTTCACCGTACATAGCTTGCAAAACGATAAACAATAGGATATAATTTAGTTAGCATTACCTAACCAGATCTTGGAACAATCCCTGAGTAATGTAATTTGGTGGAATCATTTGTTTATTCCCAGGCAAGCTCTAATAATTCTTTACAAGACAGTATACTCATCTATAAAACACATCGGCAAAGAAACCACTTTCACATCACTCCAGTTTTACGAAGAAAAGCTTGACTGAAGTCGTACATCTCTTTGATTTACGATACAACAAGCGATAGGCCAAGAAGGACAGAGTGGTGACATTAAATCAATGCATTTTTGATGGGCGTGTTATCGGTTGTGACTGTTCGGCAGATCATGGGCGGTTCCCAGAAATGAAAAAAGGCCGCAACGTTTAACGCTTGAGGTAAAAGCAAACAAAGCCTTTCCCCGGTTGAATAGACCGTGAAGCAATCAGTGATAACTTATTTTTTGTTTATATGTTAGATAAAGCTAACGAATAATGATATAGAGTGTGGATGATGGTCAGGTTTTCGTATGGAAACGAAGAAGGTGCATAGCTTTGTTTTGGGATAATGTAGCCGGCGTTTACGATGTATTCGTAAACGTCATCAACAGAAAAACGCACAGGGCGCTACGCCAAGTTGTGGCCGACTTGATTAATCCGGAAGATGACGTGCTGGAGTGTGCCTGCGGAACAGGGATGCTGAGTTCTGTCATTGCGTCGAAATGCAGAAAGCTGACTGCCATGGATTACTCTAATAAGATGTTGAAAAGGGCAGAGAAAAACTATGCCGCGTATCGGAACATTTCATTCCGCTTTGCAGGCATATCTGCTCTTGATTGTCCAGACAGCACATACGACAAGGTGGTTGCGGGAAACGTGATCCACTTGCTTGACGAACCAATAAAGGCGTTGGACGAGCTGAACCGCGTTTGCAAACCAGGTGGCGTATTGATTATCCCAACGTATATAAATAAAGATCGCAAAGGTAAAAACAGAGGTTTTTCTTCCGCTGTCGGCAAAGCAGGAGCGGATTTCAAGAGGCAATTCACGCCGGATAGCTACCGTCAATTCTTCCTGGACGCGGGATATGAAGACGTGAAAATCACACTGGCAGACGGAAGGATTCCCTGCGCTGTGGCTGTGATGAAGAAGATTATTCGATGATTCATGAATGTATGAAATGAATAATGCCCGGCTATCAGTCGGCGGGTGACATGGGAAAGCGAATCAGAGCATTCTTGTCGAGGACAGATCGAAGCGGAGATATAATAATGAAGCCTGACTTAAGAAAAAAACAGATATCCGGCATTCTTTTGACTTTGGGCGTTTTTGCTGTGGAATTTTTGATCACGGCGGCATATCTCTATCCGAAAGCGCGGAGAGGCGAATTGTTCTCTGCGCGCCGGGCTTCCACGGATCTGCCAGCATTGTTCCTGCAAAGCCTGATCCCGTTCCTATTTCCCGCCGCATTGCTGGTCTTGTTTGCACTGCTGTTGAAAAAGGACTTTGCCCCCAAACTGTACTTGACGCTTCATGGGACGTGGCAGCGGGTAACCGCGCTCGTTCTCTGCACGGCAATTTTGGGAATCACCTGCTATTGCCTGATCGTCAAGGCGGACAGTGCTGCGGTCCTGTTCAGCCTGCTCTATTATTTGGTCTTTATCGCATTTGCAGAAGAATTTGTGTGCCGAGATGTTTGTCCCTATTTCCTGCGGAACTTCTCATGGCCGGTTCGGTATTTGATCCCGAATATCTGCTTTGCGATCCTGCATGTTTTCGCTTATGCGAATTGGGACAAGATCGGCGGCGCTTATCTCTTTCGGTTTGTTTCTTCAAATCTGCTCGGTCTTGCTGTGGGAGGATGTCTGCTCCAGCTACTTAAGGAAAAGTCCGGTACGATATGGCTGCCTGTGCTTCTCCACGCCTGATGGATTTCTCCGTGATACTGAAGTATTGAAAAATTATATATGGAAGGAAAGCGATGATCAAGACGACAATAAAAATCGAGGGCATGGTGTGCAGGATGTGTGAAGCCCATATCTGTGACACGATTCGGAAGACTGTCCCTTCCGCGAAAAAGGTTGCCGCCTCCCGCAGTAAAAAGGAGGCTTCTCTCCGGACGGAAGACGCTGTGGATACTGACCTCCTGAAATCGGCCGTCAATGCAGGGGGCTATTCCTGTTTGTCTGTGGAGTCTGCTCCCTGTGAAAAGAAAGGCTGGTTCGGGCGATGAAGTATCGCATGGAAAAAAACTCCGTGCAGGAGACGCTGATCATTCTGTTGCTTGGCCGCCTCGTATGCTCAGAGCGGTTCCAGGCTTTGTTTTCCGACCCCGAGGCAAAGCGCATCTGCGATTCGCTGGATTACGACTTTGCCGAGAAGCGAAAGAATTTGAGTCCCCGGCGGGGCTCTTCGGTGCACTGGAGGTGGCGCAGCGGCAGTACGACCTGCGCTGTGAGGTCGAAGCGTATTTAAAGGAACATCCGAATGCCGCTGTGGTGAACCTGGGCTGTGGCCTGGACGACACCTTCCGCAAGTCCGACAACGGCTTATGCCGCAGCTATAACATTGACCTGCCGGATGTGATCGCCGTGCGGGACGAGCTGCTGCCCGCCGGAGAACGGAAGGAAAACATCGCCTGCGATCTGATCGATTTTCACTGAATGGATGCAGTCAACGCCTCAAACGGCGTGGTCTTCTTCGCTGCAGGCGTGTTTTACTACTTCAAAACGGAGGACGTAAAGAAGCTGTTCGCAGCCATGGCGGATCGGCGCTGTGCTGGTCTTTGATTCCTGCAACCGGCGCGGCGCGAAGATGATGCGGAAAACTTGGCTGAAGGAAGTCGGGATCACCGACGTGACCGCCTTCTTCTCGCTGGAGGACGAGGCGAAGCTTCGGAGCTGGAGCCGTCGCTTTGCCTCCGTTACGGTAAAGAGCTATATGCGCAGCTACAGGGATGTTTATAAAGATGTCGGGCTGTTTCACAAGATCATGATCCGCTTCTGTGACAGTCTGGTGCGGATGAAAATCGTGAAAATCAAATCTGGTACATAAAAAATGACAAGGGGCGTCAAAATGAAACCGGATTATAAAAACTGGATGCCGAAGGGCATGGTGCTGTCCGCCATTGCAGCGACTGCCGCATTTCTGACCCTGTTCATTGTCTTCGGCTTGACCGGGATCATCTCCGGTACGCTGAAGGCTGTGCTGTTCATCGTATTCCTCGCGGGAACGGTGATCGGTCTTTGTGTCTCCCTGTGGATGCTCCTCATGTACCGCGCGTTTTCCTGCAACGGCAGACGGCAGATGTCGCGTCAGATTATTGAGGGCATCGCGGAATATGTGACTCTGTCCGACGGCGGAAAGGGGCCCGACGTGGGCTGCGGCAGCGGCGCGCTGGCCATCGCCTGCGCGAAACGCAATCCCTCAGCCTCCTTTGTCGGAATCGACCGCTGGGGCAAAGAATATGCATCCTTCAACAAACCGCTGTGTGAGAATAACGCCAAAGCGGAGAGCGTGAGCAATGTCAGCTTTACACGCGGCGATGCGACAAAGCTGGATTTTCCCGACGAGAGCTTTGACGCGGTGACGAGCAATTATGTCTATCACAACATCCCCTCAAAGGACCGGCAGGTGATCCTGCTGGAGACGCTGCGTATGCTAAAAAAGGGCGGAAACCTTCGCGATTCATGATATCTTCTCAAAATCAAAATACGGCGATATGCGGGCGTTTTCCGGGAAGCTGAAAAGCATGGGCCATGAAAGCGTCGAGCTGATTGACACAACAAACGGAAAGTTTATGACGAGATGGGAGGCAGCGTGGATGGCTCTTTCCGGCTCTGCGCTGCTGCTGGGAAGGAAGTGAGGCAAAGAATGAGACTCTTCAAAAAGTTTGTCAATCAAACGAGGAAGCCGAAGGGGTTCCTCGGCAAGATGATGGCGGGCGGCATGAACGGCGTCCACGCAAAGCTGGCCGATTGGGGAATGACACATCCGGACGGGATCGCCGTGTCCGCTATTGTTGAGCTCGGCTGCGGCGGCGGCAGAAACGCAGGAGAACTCCTGAAACGCTATCCGAAAGCATCGCTCTCCGCCTTGGATTATTCTGAGCTTTCCGTTGAAAAGACGAGGAAAATCAACAGGGAATCCATTGCGGTGGGCAGACGTACCGTTGTTCAGGGCAATGCCTTGTCACTTCCCTTTGAGACGGAACCCTTTGACCTTGCCACGGCCTTTGAAACGGTCTATTTCTGGCCGGGTCTGGAGAAATGCCTTGTAGAAGCTTGCAGAGCCCTAAAGCCCGGCGGCGTATTCATGATCTGCAACGAATCCGACGGAACGGACGAAACGAGCCTCAAGTTCGAGAAGATCATCGACGGCATGAAATGCTATACCGCAGAGCAACTCACGACGACGCTGAAAGCGGCAGGTTTTTCCGATGTCAAAACCGACCGGCACCCGGATAAGCCATGGATTACAGTGCTGGCCAGGAAGTGAAGTAGCGATGAGGATGGCGCTATTTCTTTATCCCCTATTGGTGACCGGCTTCTTTCTTCTGCTGTTTTCCTTTGCAGTGATCATCCGGGATAGATTCCCTATATTACTGTCTTAAGTGCCGGAAAGAAACGCTGATCGACTTAAAACAAGGCAATATCGCCATCGTCAAAGAGCCGGACGCTAAGACGCAGAGCCGATGATCGACAGTCGAAAGACTGCCATCACCGGCTCGTTTTTTTGCAAATTGGATCATCTGCTTCATTTCCTGCGTGCCATTTTTCGATATTCCGCCGGAAACAGCCCCGTATTGTTTTTAAAATTTGCCGCAAATCTCCCCGCATTGGAATATCCGACAGCCGAAGCAACCTGGTCGACTGCAAGATCCGTAGAAGTCAGGAGCATTTCCGCGTGGCTCATACGCCGTTGCCGGATGTATTCAGAAATGGTGCAGTGATACATGTGCTTAAAGGAGGCCTTCAACTTTGTTGTGCCCATGCAGGCGATCCGTGCAAGCGTAGCAAGCGGGAGCTCCGCGTTGAAATGGTCGTTAATATAAGATGCAGCGTTATGCAAGGCATTCATGTCCTGCCTGGATATTCTGGCGCAGGGATCATTTTTGCTTTTCTTTCCGTGCTCATAAACAAGAGAAACAGCTTCCGCAACCTTGGCCTCATAGAACAGCTTTGCCGGTATGCCTTCTCCCTTATAATCCCAAACCTGCCGCAAAAGATGGGACATCTCCGGGAAGTCGAGCGTTTGCCCAACGCGGCTGAAAGCCTCATGCGGCGGAAGGTAGTCGTCAGGGTAGCTTTCCTTCAGATGTTTTTCATAATATGCGGGAAGCACCTCTATCCCCACGCAACGGATCGGAATGTTTTTGTGCATAATGGCTTTATAGGCCTCATGCCCTCCGTAAAAGGATTTTACACATCCCGCAGTTAAGCGGCGGTAAGGGGTCAACTCCTCCCCGGACACAGAATCATAGTAGGTAATGCTTAAACACTCCGGCATGTTAAAAGATACAAAGCTATCTTCGAAGAAATAGAAATCGTGGATTTTAATATCAAACAGATTTTTTTCTCCATAGATCCAGTAATATCCGCAGGCTGCTCCCTTTGGCGCGAGATACAATTTCCCAGCAGGGCTAAAGTTGGGTGATGGCTTGCTTTCAACAAAGCCGCTGCGGGTAAGCCATTCCCTGTAAAAATCGCTGATTTCCATATAATCACCTCGGAATCATACAGATCGGACAAAATTTCATACCTATCGGACGAATAACTCCCGACTGTATTGTTTCGCTTCCCTTGATCTTTTATACTGTCCTCATGGTTAGTTGCAACTAATATCATATTACCACAGCGTCTCTTGTATTGCAATTATGTACGCATAAAGGGAGGTCATATGTTATGACAAGCGAAACAAATAGTAGGAAACAGAAACTTACAGTCAAGGATCTTATTACGTCCGGCGTTTTTTCCGCGATCATTTTTATATGTATCTCATTGAGCGGAGGCACATTTGCCATGTTCCCGGCTCTGACCTTTTATTATCCGGTGGGCGGGGCGCTTCTTGCCGGGCCCGTATATCTTTTACTGATCGCGAAAGTGCCGAAAACCGGACCGATCTTTATTGCAGGACTGTTGATGGCAATCTTCTGCTATGCAACCGGCATGCATATTGCTATGACCATCGGATATCTGGCTGGCAGCGCGCTGGCGGAGTTGGTGGCATGGACCAGACGCTATAAGAGCATAAAAATCAACATTCTGTCTTATATCGTTTTCTGCCTCGGCGGGACCGGATCCTATCTTGCTTATTTTATCAATCCGCAGGCATGGGTCAGCCGGATGCTGGAGAAAGGCACGCCGCAGGAGTATCTGGATACAATGACGGCATCAGTCAGCCATTGGGTTTTGATAACCATGCTGGCGGGCACGATTTTAGTCGCTCTTTTCAGCGGTTTTGTCGGCAGCAAATTATTAAAAAAACAATTTGAAAAAGCGGGAATAACGGGATGAGCCGGAGTGCAAGCGCCAAAAAGCGGTTCGGGCTGCAATTTGACCCCCGCACAAAAAACGTCTTGCTGATTCTGTGCGTGATCTCCGCGACGATCGCCCCATCGCTCCTGTATGAGAGCGTGCTTGTTTTTGCGGTTGCGGTGTTCGGATGCGCAAGCGGGAAAGTTCGCAGGTCTTTTCTCTGTGCGGCGTTTTATGGCGCCTTCTATATGCTGACGCTGTTTGTTATATCGCTTGAAAAAGGGGCGCTTTACACCGTGTTCACATCCTGGCTCGGCTTGTTTTATACTGTCTACCCCTGCGCTTTTTTGGCGAGCATTATTCTTTCCACGACGAAGGTGAACGAGTTTTTGACCGCGATGAACAAGGCGCATATTCCTGACAAGGTGGTTATTCCGCTGGCGGTCATGCTTCGATATATTCCCACGGTTCGTGAAGACTGGGGTTATATCAAAGACGCCATGCGTCTCCGGGATGTGACCCCTTCCTTTTTCGGATTTCTCAGAAGCCCGGCCATGACGGTGGAATGTCTTTATGTCCCTTTGCTGATGACGGCTTCCAATACAGCCGATGAACTTTCTGCTGCCGCGGTCACGCGCGGGATAGAGAACCCAACGCCGCGGACCTGCCTCCTTCAGATACGGTTCCGGGGAAGGGATTGGATTGCCACAGTTCTTGCGGTCTGTGTGCTTGCTTTAGGTTTTAGCTGGGAAGGGATTGTGTAGCGTATGATTGAGTTTAAGCATGTATCTTTTACGTATGACTCGCGCGGGAAACAGGAGTATATCCATGAAACAGATGACTTGCACGACATCAATTTGACGGTGAATGACGGGGAATGCGTCCTTCTCTGCGGGAAAAGCGGATGCGGAAAGACCACGATGACGCGACTTGTGAATGGGCTTGTCCCGCATTTTTATCCCGGCAAGCTGACCGGGGAAGTTCTGCTTGACGGGCGAAACGTTCCGGAAATGCCAATGTACGAAACGGCGTCTCTTGCCGGTTCGGTATTTCAAAACCCCAAGACGCAGTTCTTTAACGTGGATACAGACAGCGAGATTGCCTTCGGCGTAGAAAATCAGGCATTGCCAAGGGAACAGATCGAGAAAAAGGTGGCTGCCTCCGCAAAGGACCTGGAAATTGAAAATCTGCGCGGAAGAAATATTTTCTCTCTTTCAGGAGGAGAAAAGCAGAAGATTGCTTTTGCGTCCGTATACGCCATGAACCCCCGCGTCTATCTGCTGGATGAACCGTCATCCAATCTGGACATGGAGACGGTAGCCGCTTTAAGGGCTCATCTCAAGATGCTTAAGTCTCAGGGAAGGACCGTTTTGATCGTCGAACACCGTCTATATTATCTGACGGGCATCGCTGACCGGATCATTGTATTTGAGGAGGGGCAGATAAAAAAGGGTTACTCTGCCAGTGAGTTCCTGGCCTTGACGGATGAAGAGCGCCGGGTCATGGGCCTTCGAACGACGGACTTGCGAAAAGAGGCTCCCGAAGTAATCGCGGGGGAAGAACGGGAAACGAGGCTGGAGCTGAAGGGCGTTTCCCTGTTCTACAGGAAAGAACCTGTGATCGGGAATATCAGCGTAAAAATTTCACGGAGCGAGGTGATTGCGCTTGTTGGGAAAAACGGCGCAGGCAAAACAACATTTTCACGGGCCCTTTGCGGATTGCATAAAGGGATCAAAGGGGATTATTTATGGGACGGCAGGGTCATCCCCAGGAAGAAACGGCAGAAAATTTCCTATATGGTCATGCAGGATGTGAATTATGAGCTCTTTGCAGAGAGCGTAGAAGCAGAATGCTCCTTCGGAATAAAGAACCCGGATTCAGCCGTAGTCGCAAAAACGATGGATGCGCTGGAACTGACACCCTTTATCAAACAACATCCCGGTACGCTTTCCGGTGGACAAAAGCAGAGAGTAGCCGTCGCCGTGGGGCAGGTCTGCAAAAAAGAACTGATCGTCTTTGACGAGCCTACCAGCGGGCTGGATTATGAAAGCATGGCAAGGGTCGCTAAAATTGTCCGCAGCCTTTCCGAACAGGGTAAAATCATATTTGTTGTTACGCACGATTATGAATTTCTTTGCAGGACATGCAGCCGTATGCTCGTTCTTTCCGACGGTGAAATATGCCGCGATTTAAAATGCCGTGCAGACAACAAGAAACAGATGAGACAGCTGTTCTTTTCCGCCACAGCTGAAATCAAGGAAGGAGATCCGTTTGGATAAAACTCGGGAAAAACCAATCAAATTGCTTCTTAAATGGGCAGGCAGCGATAAATGGTACTTGTTTGCTTCTGTTTTGTGTGCATTCTTGAGCGGACTGTTTGTAATCGGACCGTATGTCGGCATTTATCGCCTGATGGACGCCGTCCTGCTTGGAACGCTGACAAGGCAGATCCTGGCGGACTGTATCGTCCTGGTAACCGTCACAACCATTCTTCGCACGGTCCTGCTTGGTCTGTCCGGTGTGCTCTCGCATAAAGGTGCTTATAACGCCCTGTTTAAGGTGCGCTGCATGATTACAGAACACCTGGCGAAGGTTCCGCTTGGATACGTCAATGAGCGGAGCACAGGCGAAATCAAAACCGTCCTGAATGAGAGCATTGAGAAGTTAGAGTTATGTCTTGCACATAATATTCCGGAACTTGTCAGCTATCTTACCGGTCCTATCGTCATTTTTGTTTATCTCATGACGGTGAATGTCCCGCTGGCGCTTATTTCCTTGATTCCTCTTCTTTTGGATATTCCGGTGATGATGGCGGTGTTTAAGAAAATGTCTGATATGCTGCCGGAGGCCAATGCATCCCTTGCCGGCTTCAATTCCGTCATGGTGGAATATGTCCGCGGAATGCGTCTGATCAAGGCATACCGGATGGGCAGCCAATCATTCAAAAAGTTCAGAGAAGCCGTTCTTGATGAAAACCGAGCGTGGAACAAGATTTCGAAAAAGACTGCCCCTTTGTATGCCGTATTCATCCTGTTGCTGGAGTCCGGGCTTTTGATGATTGTTCCCCTGGGCGGGCGGCTGTTCCTGCGGGGGGCTGTCACAGCCAGCGTATTTCTTCTGTTTGCCTATATCGGCTCATTGTATTTGACGGAATTGCTTCCGCTTCAGCAGCTTTCCGGCAATTTCGCGCAGGCGTTTAGCGGCATTACAAAAGCAAAAGAAATCCTGGAGCTTCCGATCTTTGAAGGCGGGGACGCTTTTCCTGAAAACCATGATATTGCACTAAAAGGTGTGCGCTTTTCGTATGACGGGAAAACAAGCGTACTTGAAAATTGCAGCCTATGCATTCAAGATGGCGAAAAGATCGCCGTTGTAGGTGCATCCGGAGCGGGAAAAAGTACGGTTGCCGCTCTGATCGCGCGTTTTTATGACGCGGATGACGGAGAGGTTCTGATTGGAGGGAAAAATGTCAAAAGCATTCGATATGAAGCGCTTCTTGAACAGATATCTCTTGTCTTTCAGAAGACTTTCCTGACGCAGGATTCTGTCCTTGACAATATCCGCATGGGGATGAATGCCTCTTTGGAGCAGGTGCGGGAAGCCGCAAAAGGAGCACAAATTGACGATTTCATCATGTCCCTCCCCGATGGATATGATACGAAAGTCGGAAGTTACGGATCCCGCTTTTCGGGCGGGGAAAAGCAGCGGATCGCCATTGCAAGAGCCATTTTGAAAAATGCGCCGATCCTTATTTTGGACGAAGCGACGAGCGCCGCCGATCCGGAAAATCAGCTGGAGATCGACAAGGCGATCCGAAACCTGTGCAAAGGGAAAACCGTCGTCATCATTGCCCATCGGCTGAGTGTGGTCGGAATGTGCGACAAGGTTGCAGTGGTAGAGAATCGTACGATTTCAGATATCGGCACACATGACGAGCTGCTTTCGCGCAACAGATACTACCAAAGGAGCTGGGAAAGCTATGAATCGGCAAGGAATATCACCTATGGGAAAGGAGGAAGCGGCAGATGACAGACAAAAATCTTTTCCGAAAGAACCCTCCATTTTACCGCGGTCTGATATTGACCGTTTTGGAAGGGCTGCTTTCCGGAAGCAACTATATTGTCCTTTACGCGGTGCTTAAAATGTTGTACGACGGATCTGCCGACATGAGGAGCATCCTTCGCATGTCCTGCCTCGTCGGGGCTATCTTTGTGATACGGCTTGCCATTTACAGCATTGGTTATACACAGAGCCAGATCGGCGGCGCTGAGGTGTCTAAAAATATCCGTCTCGGCCTTGGCGATAAGCTGAGGAGGGTTCCGCTATCCAGCTTTACGGAAAAACGCGAGGGGCAATATATCAATATCATGACGGCGGATGTAAACAGTTATGAACAGATTCTGACGCACAAGCTTGCCGCCCTTGTGAAAAACGGGATTTTGGCCGTGATCGTGATTACCTTTATCTGTGTTCTGTATTTTCCGGCTGCGGTCATCCTGATGCTTTCCCTTCTTCTGCTGATCCCTGAAATGTGGCTGTCGTTTCGAATTGTGAAAAAGTACGGGGCGGAGAAGAATTCCGTTACGGCGGAAGCCGTAGGGCAAATCGTCGAGTACATTGACGGAATCCAGACCTTCCGGTCCTATGGAATGGGTGGTACTAAAAACAGGAACACAACGGATGCCATGCGAAAATTCAGCACAGTCAGTTATCAGTATGAGGCACACGGCATTCCGGTTAATTTCACTTTCAACATTGTAAATTGGCTTACCGTTCCGCTTGTTATGTGGATCGGATTCATTCCGTGGCAGTCCGGAAACATCCATGCAATCAGTTTCCTGTTTCTGTGCATGATGCCGATGGTTTTGGCAAAGCTGACCGCTTCGATTTCGGTTGACCTGTTCAGTTACAGGAATCTATTGATATCAAAGACAAACATTCAAAACGTGTTGGCAGAAAATGAAGAATCGAAAAGCAAAGATGTTTTTTCTCCAAAAGAGCACGGCATCTCATTTCATGATGTGTCGTTTTCTTATGTGCAGGGGGAACCTGTTCTGAAAAAAATGAGTTTCTCAATACCGGATCGCAGGCTAACCGCAATCGTGGGAGACTCCGGATCGGGCAAATCAACGATTCTGAATCTGATTGCGAAGTATTATGATCCGGAAAGCGGAGAAATTGACATCGGAGGGCAATCGATCCGCCATGTCAATGCAGAAGACGTGCTGGATATGATCTCAATGGTGGATCAGGACACGTTTCTGTTTAATGACACAGTACGGGAAAACATACGCCATGCAAAACCTTCCGCTACAGATGAAGAAATAGAAAAAGCCTGCAAAGAAGCAAACTGTGACACATTCATCCGCAAAATGGAAAAAGGCTATGATGCGCTTATCGGCGAGAATGGAAATCTGCTCTCCGGCGGTGAACGGCAAAGACTTTCGATTGCCCGTGCCATATTGAAAAACAGCCCGATTCTGCTTCTTGATGAGGCGACATCCTCTTTGGACATTGAAAATGAATTGGCTGTAAAACAGGCAATTTCAAATCTTCTACAAGAAAACAAGACCGTTGTGATGATTGCTCACACATTGTCTATTATAAAAAACGCCGATCAGATCCTCGTGGTGGCCGGCGGAAAAGTAGCGGAGTCCGGAACCCACGAGCAGCTTTTGGCTCTGGGCGGCAAATATACCGCGATGTGGAAGGCCGAACAGCTTATCACGGCATAGAAGGGGATTCTCTTGTGTTCTTATTTGGAAATGAGGAATACCATGAAACTTCATACTTCTGGTGAGGATTATCTGAAAACAATCTATATACTTCAAAAGAGTAAGGAAATGGTGCGCTCCGTCGATGTAGCAGCGTACATGGGCGTTTCAAAACCAAGTGTCAGCCATGCGGTCAAGCTCTTGCAAGAGGGCGGCTTTATCGTGATGAACGATGACTACACGCTGCACCTGACTGATTCGGGTCAGGAAATTGCAAAAAGCTCTATGAGCGCCACCAGTATTTTGCGGAGCAGCTTACCGGAGCAGGGGTTGACGCCGGTACCACCGAGGCAGAAGCCTGTAAAACGGAGCACACGATCAGTGATGATTCCTTTTAGAAGCTCAAGAGACAGGAACAAAAAAACGTGTCCGTTTGCAGATCCCTGTGACCTCAAGTCGGGCACGGAAAGAGGCCCTTGATTTGACATGGCCGAACAGAAGAAGCGGGTGATTTGTCCCGTGTGTGGGAGAAAGACCCGGATAAAAATCCACAAGGATACGGTATTGATAAACTTCCCACTTTTCTGTCCTAAGTGCCGGAAAGAAACGCTGATCGATCTGAAACAAGGAAATATCATCATCAAAGGGCCAGACGCTAAGACGCAGAGCCGATGATCGACAGTCAATGACCGCCATCATCGGCTCATTTCATTATACGGAGATTGTTTGCTTATGAAAAAGGCTGTTAGAGCCAGAACGGAAAGGGCGGCTCCGCCACCTCGGAATAATCATATTCTTTTCAAAAGCTCGGATGAAGTTGTTGATTCCGAATTTGCTTGCACGCTGAGCTCTTTCTAATTTAATGTTTAATGGCTAGAGTAAAGTTTTTGTAGGGAAATCAAAGACAAGAAGAAAGCACCTGTTTATGTTAGGATACTGTTTGCGAAATAGTTCCGGCATAAAGGGAGGCGCTTTCTTTGATTAAAAGTATAACGCAGTTTCAGACAGATGGTGTAAAAAAACTGGATCAGGTCTTCCTGAACTGCTCGGAAGGGAAAGAAGAAAAGGATGGCAGAGGAAGCGTTCGATAAGATCCTTGCCGTTACAGAAAGCGAAAGCAAACGGAGAACAGTCGAAACGGCAAAGGGCTGTATCCTTGGCAACTGGGCAGGGATCATGGAGTCATTGAAAGAAAAAGAGAACTACCGCGGATGCAGCGCGGAAGGACATATCAGTCGTGTGTTTTCTGACCGTATGAGCAGCCGTCCGCTCGGATGGAGCCGAATAGAGGCGGATAAGATGTCGCGTCTCCGGATCTATCGTGAGAATAAAAGAGACATATTGGAACTGGTGCGTTATCAGAAAGAAGTACTGCCGAAAGCAGCCGGAGCAGAGGACATGGTGCTGTCGTCGGTGCAGGTCATGAAGAAGGCCGGAACGCTGAGAAAGAAGTATGGCGATCTGGTAGATGTGCCGGTCTACAGCATACCTTATTCACAAATCAAAAAGATTGCAGCATTGAAGAATCATATCTGGGGATTGTAAGGAACAAGAGAATCGATTATAGTGATGACGCCGCACTAGTATGGATGACACATCAGGGATATGCTGCCTGCTCGATTCCTACAATTACTTTACGCCGTCCGCACCTCCCGGACTTGATTCCGATATTGAAGTATAAGGAAATCAGGCAATCGGGTACAGTCTGCAACCCGGGAGGGCGGCTCCGGAAAACAGAAAAAGCCCTGAGAGGTTGATTTCTCAAGGCCTTCCTAAAGCAAATGTGTGATTGTTTTTCTTTTGCACGGTTTATGGCACCGTTTGATGTAAGATTCCGGCGCTTTCTCCGTTCCTGCAAGTCCCTGCGGCCGCCGGATTTTTCGCTGTTTTCACTTGTCGACTGGCTTCATCGTCGGGAACAAAATCACGTCGCGGATGCTGCTCTGTCCGGTGAAGAGCATCACCAAGCGGTCGATGCCGATGCCCAGGCCGCCGGTCGGCGGCAGGCCGACTTCCAGCGCCTTGATGAAGTCCGCGTCGTAGGGATGGGCTTCGTCGTCGCCGCCGGCTTTCTTCGCCATCTGCGCTTCAAAGCGGGCTTTCTGATCGGCCGGATCGTTGAGCTCGGAAAAAGCATTGGCGCATTCGGCACCGTCGATATAAAGCTCGAAACGCTGGGTGTAGCGCGGATCATCCGGATCTTTTTTCGCCAGCGGCGAAGTTTCCACCGGGTGCATCGTCACGAAGGTCGGCTGGATCAGTTTTTCCTCGCAGGTTTCGTCAAAGACTTCGGCCATGATCTCGCCCACCGTCTCAAGATCGGCCACATCGACCTCCAAGCCTTCGGCGGCCGCCTTCGCCTCGGCCGGATCCGTCATGCTGTCAAAGTCGACGCCGGTCACTTCCTTCACGATATCCACCATGCGCGCGCGGCGGAAGGGCTCTCCCAGATGGATCACCTGATCGTCGTAGGCGACATCGGTGGTGCCCAGAATTTTGTCGGCCAGATCATAATAAAGGTCCTCCACCATGTTCATCACGTCGACGTAATCCGCATAGGCTTCATAGGTTTCGAGCTCGGTGAATTCCGGGTTGTGGGTCGGGTCCATCCCCTCGTTGCGAAAGACCCGGGAAAGCTCATACACCTTGCTGAAGCCGCCGACAATCAGCCGTTTCAGCGGCAGCTCCAGGGCAATCCGCAGATACATCGGAATGTCCAGCGTGTTGTGATGGGTGATGAAGGGGCGAGCGTTGGCCCCGCCGGCCAGATTGTTAAGCACCGGCGTTTCCACCTCGAGGAAGCCGCGGTCATCCAGGAAGCGGCGGATCTCGGTGATGATTTTCGAGCGGGTCACAAAGACGTCGCGCACCTCGGGATTGACAATGAGATCGACGTAGCGTTCCCGATAGCGGATATCCGTATCCTTCAGGCCGTGGTATTTTTCCGGCAGCACCTGCAGTGATTTGGACAGCAGGGTGAAGGCGCGCACCCGCACGGAAATCTGCCCGCGCTGGGTTTTAAAGAGCTCGCCCTTGATGCCGACGATATCCCCGATGTCGACCTTTTTGATCTGATCGTAATCCGGCAGCAGATCTTTCTTCAAAAAGAGCTGAATGCGACCGCTGCTGTCGAGCAGATCGTAAAAGCCAACCTTGCCCTGGCCTCGTTTGGCCATGATGCGCCCAGCCAGACTCACGTTCTGGCCTTCGTGGGCTTCAAAGTTATCGGTCAGCTCGGCGGCCGTATCGGTCACATCGTAGCTGGTGATCTCATAGGGGTTCTGGCCGGCTTGTTGCAGCTCTGCAAGTTTATCCCAGCGCACCTGAATCACGTCGCTGGTTTTCGGTTGATTGTTGTTGGACATATTTTCTCCGTGCGTTGAATTTTGTGTCGATGACGGCCTCATTACCGGTGAATGTCTAAAATTTCGTAGGTCACCACGCCGCGGGGCACTTCGATTTCCACCACGTCACCGGCCTGGCGGCCCATCAGCCCTTCGCCCACCGGGGAAGCGTTGGAGAGTTTTCCTTCTTTGATATTGGCCTCCGCCGAGCCGACAATCTGATATTCCAGGTTTTTTCCGGCTGTCGCCACCTTGACGTAGCTGCCGATCCCGACGATGTCCGTCTGGACCTCTTCCACCACCTTCACGTGATGAATCTGATGCTCCAGCTCCTTGATCCGGCCTTCCACAAAGCTCTGTTCGTTTTTCGCCTCATCGTATTCGGAGTTTTCCGATAAATCGCCGTAGCCCCGGGCGGTGCGCAGCTTCTCGATGACCTCGTAGCGGGTGACGGTCTTGAGCTGCTCCAGCTCCGCCTTCATTTTTTCCAGACCTTCCTGGGTGACAATCATTTCTTCGCTCATGGTTTTCCTCTTTTGCTCTGGTTTTTCGCATAAAAAAAAGATCTCGGTGATCCTTTTCATTTTGTATATTATAGTGATTCCCCGATGAAAAGTCAATTGATTTCCGCGTCAAAAGCGGTTCAGGCCACGTTCATGCTGTCTGGCGGTTTGCGGCGGATCGATGGGGGCATCCAAGATAAAAAGCAGCTGATCTGCTTCAAGACCGGCTGCTTCGTGCACCGCTATGATAGCCCGCGGATACTCAGGTTTCACAGCAAGAGCGACCGCACTTTTGCGAACAATCACCGGATTGGCCTTCCGCACTATTGGTATTTTTTCAACAAACGATTAAACACAACCATCCCGACAACGATTTGAAATAATAAATAGCCACCTAAAAAACCTACGATCAAAACTGAATTCCCCACGATGCCAAGCTCCCCTAATATGGAGAACACGAGCATCGCAATGCTGATCGTCATAAGCCCAGCGCATAAGCACAACGGCCAGATTTATCCCGGAGTTTCACCTCTAATTCATCCTGGCGCTCAATCTTCTCATCCATCATCTTCTCCAGGTAGCGAGCGCTGTTTCCCGGTTTACTCCAATAAAAATATCGATACATCATCACGACGCCCGGGCCGAACCCCGCACCGGCCAGCCCGAAAAAGATATTACTTTTTGTGTGGATGGCTAAAAACAGAAAAACCGTCCCAATCAGGATATACAGACCGCCAGCAACGAAATTACTCTTTTTCATGTCCATCGCTCCTTTCATGTATGAAAATCGCCTCAATGCTTTCGCCTAAAAAATCGGATATTGCAAACGCCAATTCCAAAGACGGGTTGTATTTTCCTGTTTCTATCGAACTGATCGTTTGTCTTGAAACTTTAAGCGCCTTGGCAAATTTTTCTTGGCTCATCCCCAAAGCTTTTCTCAGTTCCTCTACTCTGTTTTCCAAAAAGATCCCCTCCCGTCGACGACAAGGTTCCTTTACATTTTTAAGATATCACAGGCAAAGCTTATTGTCAAGTTTCCTTTGCATTTTTTGTATCTTCTTCCCTTTCATTCCACATTTAATTATAGAAGGGCGTTGATGCCAATCCAACAGCAACGCTTGTCAGGTCTAGTGCTTGATATGTGCAGTGATGGGCGGCCGGTATGTTGTTTACACGGGGAAAGGGCTGTATTATCTTCCAGGCAATAAAAAAAGCCACTGTGGGCTTTGTATAAGTTTCTACTCGTTTGACCGCCGAAATTTTGTCGACCTGCCAGGCGCACAAGTGGCGAGGCGCGCAGCGACCTTTGGTGTCGTGAGCACCGAAGCACACGCCGTGCAACGCCGCAGGGAGGCAAAAGATCAAGGTAAAACAAAAAGGTTTCGCGACGATCTATCCTCCCAGGCAGCTGCCCGCCAAGTACTTTCGACGCGAGAGAGCTTAACTGCTGTGTTCGGGATGGGAACAGGTGTGGCCTCTCTGCCATTATCACGAAACCATTGATCGGT
>NZ_JAYFFI010000015.1:0-48929 GCF_036289405.1 Pseudoramibacter faecis
TCCTTTGAACCGGGAGAGGTCAGCTTTGAAAAAGCACATGAGATCGGAAAGCAGCTTGCGGACGCAGTCACGAAAGGACAGTATGAATATGTCCTTACCACTCATATTGATAAAGGGCACGTCCATAATCACATCATTTGTGTGCCGTTAATTTCGTAGACTATCACAAATATAATTCCAATAAAAGCGAAAGAGCATTCGATCTGATTTAATGAAACTGGTTATTGAGGTTGATTATATTCTGTCTTGAAAGTTATATCTTAAAAGTTGTATTAAGCCCGATAGAAGTTTCGCTCTGGGGACCTTGTCTTGCTGATGTGAGTATCAATTTTTGTCATTATTCTATTGTCTTTGACGAACCTGATAATTAGTTTCAATGTTATTAGTTATATAACTCCCTTTTCTTAATCCGTTGGTTATCTCCGAATAAATATCATTACCATTGGAATTTTTGATTGTGATAATTAAAACGAATTCCTGAGGTACATATAGTCCATTTAAAACCATTTGCTACTCGCGCTGTTTCAAATTTTTCATCCCATTTTGATTCGAGAGAAACTTGTCCTTTATCATTAATTTTCCCACCATCCAAATAAGAATATGTTTCAAAACTAACATCAATATTAGTTCTACAATACTCACGATCGTATTTCGAGTTAAGAGTCGGTCAGTAGGAAAAGGGCATCCGCATTTCACCGATATATCTGTCGTTTTTGATAAGAAACTTTAGATATGAGAAATTATACATTTCCAGATGTGATCCCTGAGATATTTTTATATAAAAACACAGCTTTTTATCAATACCGGTCATTTTAAGCACAAAAATAAGCGACCGGGCTGACCGCTTATTAAATCCCTTTATTTTTTATCGGCTTATTTTTCGATATTGCCGGCTTCGACCATCGCCACCAAATCGTCGCAGCCGCCGATGAAATGGTCCCCGAAGAAAACATAGGGGACGGTGGTCTGGCCCGTCTTTTCAATCAGGGCAGCTTTTTCATCGTTCCTGCCCCAAATGTCGTGATCAATAAACGGAATCTCCAGTTCGTTAAGCAATCTTTTTGCCCGAATGCAAAACGGACAAGTCGGCCAAGTGTAAAGTTCAACATTTTTTGCTTTCATTCGAATCTCCTTTTTGCTTTGTAATGATTTGATGGTTCTTATCTTCGCGATTGCCGGCGAGTCAAAATGGCGTCAACCGTCATTTTAAGTAAGTCGACACAGCCATCTTCTCCCAGAACGCCGCTGTTCAGACAGATATCGTAATTTTCGGCATCGCCCCAGCGTTTATCGGTGTAATAAGCGTAATAATTGGCACGGCGTTTGTCCATCTTTTTAACCATCTCGGCCGCTTTCTTTTCGGTTTTATCGTAAAGCTTGGCGACCTGATGCACCCGCTCATCATGATCCCGATGGATATACACCGAGATCGCATCCGGATCTTTGCGCAGAATATAGTCGGCACAGCGTCCCAAAATCACGCAGCTGCCCTCATCGGCATAACGCCGAATGACGTCGCTTTGCGATAAGAACACACGATCTGTCATCGGCAGTGCCGTCAAGGCCGACGGTGTCACAGCACCGCCGTAAGCTGTGCCCGCCGCAATGGCATACAGCAAAGAATTGGTCGGCGTTTCCTCAAGCGCCTTGACCATATTCGGGGCAATACCCGTATCCTTAGCGCTTTCTGTAATCAATTCCTGATCGTAAAAAGGAATGGCCAGCTCCTTGGCAAGCCGTTTGGCAATATTACTGCCTCCGCTGCCAAATTGTCTTGAAAAAGTAAGAATGACACGATCTGTCATTGTTTGTCCTCCCTTGCCTAATTCTCTGCGATGTCGTTCCATCATTTTTTACCCTGAGCCGGCGTCGACGCAATTTCGCCGCGCGCCGATAAGGCCTTAAGGGACTGCGCCATCGTGACGCTGCCCGCCTGCGCCCCGGTGAGCATCGCGTTTTCAATTTGCGACAGTTTGCCCTCGCGGATCATATGGCAGATAGCCGGCGTTGGCATCATCACCTCACAGGCCAGCACCCTGCCGCCGCCTTTTCGCGGTAGCAGCCGTTGAGACAGCACCGCTTTAAGCGTCATCGACAGCGTCGTTCGAATCAACGGCTGACGGCCTTCGGGAAAAACGTTAACGATGCGGTCAATCGCTTCCACCGCCGAGCCCGTATGCAGCGTTGCAAACACCAGATGCCCGGTTTCCGCTGCCAGAATGGCCGTTTCTACCGTCTCGAGATCCCGCATCTCTCCCACCAGAAGGACATCGGGATCTTCCCGCAGCGCCGATCGCAGCCCCGTTGCAAAATTCGAGGTGTCGCGGCCGATCTCCCGCTGATTGATCAGCGCCAAATCCGGCTGATACAGATACTCGATCGGATCTTCCAAGGTAATCACGTGCACCGCCCGCCGATGATTGATGTGATCGATAAGTGACGCCAGCGTCGTCGACTTCCCGGATCCCGTTTCTCCGGTTACAAGCACCAAGCCTTTGGGAAAATCGGCAAAGGTGTGAACCACTTCTGGCAGCCCCAGGGTTTCAATGCCCGGAATGCCTTCGGCCAATAGGCGAATGGCAATTGACGGCTGTCCCTGCTGCAAAAATAAATGGGTCCGGCATCGCCTTCCGGCCAGTGTCACAGCCAGATCCTGTTCGCCCGCCTGCAAACACGCCTGCCAATCCGCGCCAAGCAGTTCCTCGGCCAGACGTTCACACCCCTGCCGCGTGACCCTTTTCTCTGAAAGATTGCTCAAAGCACCATCAACTCGGCATTTCAGGAGACTTCCGCTCACCATGTGAATATCCGACGCCCCGCGTTTTACCGCTTGCCCGACCATTTTTTCTGCAATCATCGGCTGCTCCTTTCCCGGCACCTGCCTTCTGTTGGCGATTTCATTTTAACATGTCAGCTTTCAAATAACAATGCAGAAAAAACGGCCGTTTCCAAATTTATTTTCGGAATAACATCCTTCTGTCCCAAAACAAAATCGCATCAAAAAACCACTGCAAAACAGCAGTGGTTTTTCAAATTCTCTTTCTAACACATCATCGTTTTATTTCACCACATTGGTGATCGGCTGATCTTTCGTACGATATTGCTCGTCGTATTTCTTGAGGTATCCGCGCAGTTCGTCGTCGCTCTTGCCATCCACTGCATTTTTGTGGAGAAACAAGCGACGAACGCGATTTTTCCGATCGAACATGTTGTTGTAAAGCACCTTCTGGTAATTCTGAACACTGGTATTGTACTTTTTGCCGTCTTCAAGTGTCAGGTAATCACCATCCGATGTTTTAACTCCCTTGATGCTGAGAACCGGCAAGGTATCCTTCAAGGACTGCTGATATTTGTCATAAGCGGTCGTTTTGAGTCCAAGCGTCTGGAGCAGGGTGGTTTGCAAGTAATTCACCGAGAGATCGTTATTGCTCTTTTCCTGAATGTCATAATTGGTCCAGATCACATAAGGAGTCACATATTGCTGTTGGGTTTCTTCATTGGTCCAATTATCTCGGGACTTGCCCTTTATATCGGTGTAGAAATTATCGTTCAGCCGCGGCTGATGGTCGCCAAAGAAAACGACGGCCACCGGTTCCTTTTGCGATTTGAAATAATTGATCATTTCTTTCAGCGCTTTGTCGGATTCGCGCATGAGAGTCAAATATTCCTCTTCGTAAGAATAATCGGTCGCACCTGATGTTCTGTGGGGCATGCTGGTGATATGCACCTGATCCATGCCTGCCGTCCCTACCGAATAGCCTCCGTGATTGGCGATGGTCACGTCGAAGATGAACTGCGGCTTACTGCCGCGGTTTTTATAGAGGTTAATAATCTTTTGATATGTCGCGCGATCACTGGTGTAATTGCGGGTCAATTCAGCATTTCGGAAAGAATCTTCATAGAAATAGGTGTGATCAAAGCCAAGATATGGATAGACTTTGTTGCGCTTCCACGCAGTCGACTGCCCCGGGTGCATAGCATAGGTTTCATATCCCTGAGCCTTCAGATTTTTAGCCAAGCTAGGCGTCGTATTGGTCACATACATCTGATACGGACGGCTGTTCTGAGGCACAAACGCCGTGGAGTTCCCCGTTAAGAAGGAGAATTCCGTATTGCAGGTCCCGGCGCCGTAAACGTCCACATAGAGTTTTCCGCGCACGGTGTTTTTTTTCAAACTGTTAAAGAAAGAAATATAGCTCTTGTCGGTCTGCATATTCCCAAGGACGGATAAATCTGAAAAGCTCTCGTTCATCACCGCGATGATTGTGGGTTTTTTCGTGTTGCTCCCCGTTGCTGTGGTTATAGCATTTTTGCCAGTCTGGGCATTGGCCCCCACTTCGTTTTCCGCCTTTTTCGCCCCCGAATGAACAATTCTCTTGACAGATGCCACCGAATAACCATCCGGCTTGGTGACGTGCAAAAGCTTCGCGTTAACGGCAAAGGCCGTAACGTATTGGTTGTTTTTCGGCGCCCACGAATCATAAATATCTTCTACCGGCACATGAGCAAACAGCAACGCAAACACGGCCGCCAATCCTACGGCGGAAAGACGCATTACCAAATTTTTGCGTTTGACCGGCGTCAACTTTTTCGGCAGGTGAAAACTCATGACAAATACGGTGATAAACAAATAAATCCCCGCAATGATATCGCCGCTGATACTCAAAGTATAGCCTTTAACCACCTCTAAACCGGTACCTGCGGAAATTAAATCACCAAAATAAAAAGGATCTCCGCGAAACAGCAGCAGAAAATGGTTGGTAATCCCTAGAATCAAAAGGATGATGGCCCCGGCTTTTACACTGATGCGCAGCCGTCCGGTAATGGCATAAAAAATAAAGAAAATCATCAGGATGATGAGGAATGCCAAAAAAAGATTGCCAAAGCCCATCGGATCCATGCGGCTACCTGTGAATTCCGGCATCCCGCAGGCCAATTGAACCATGCCCTGGGTCATCAAGAGAACGAGCAGCATCACGATGACCCGCCATGTTTTGGCCGCGCGGTCTTCAAAGTTGAGCTTAAAGGCTGTGAACAGCGCAGTCAGCCCAATCGAAACGACGACGATCCCCCAATAGCGCATGCGGATTTGAGTCTGCTCGAAATGGCCAAACACCGACATCGCCACGCCTAGGCCAATCATTAAAATCAATGCTGCGATCAAGCGAATTCCGCTGGTTTCAATCGGAATCTCGAAAGTTCGCCTCATCAGTTTAAGCAATCCTTGTTGGGGATTAGGATTCCCCGCGCCTTTCAAGCCAAGGCGAACTTTTGGCCGCGCGCTCTCTTTTTGTTCGCCGCGATCGGTTCGGCCAAAGTGAAATTTTAAACCCGATAACTTAGGCTTCAATACCTTGTCCGGCGTTGCTGTTTCCGGCGGCGTTTTCGCCTCAGTCGCATTCTGTTCGGACATTTGCTTTGTTTCTTCAGGTCGTTTTGTCGCAGGCTGTTTCGATTCTGCCACCATTCTACCTCCATGCTGATTCTATTTAATGATGGTGCGCCGGCCGGATTCCGTTCCGGTGCGTTAAATCACCACCGTTTTCTCACCATCGACGGCCCACAAAAGGTCCCATCCTCCAAATTTGCTTTAAAAAAGGGCAAACTGGCCCCGTAATTGGACTCCAGTTTACCCTTTTTTTATATGGTATGCAAGTTTTTCATTTAAAATTTAAAGGTTATTCCAAGCTTGGAAACACTCTCAAATGCGTTTATTGCGAACCGCGCCCTGATAAATCATCCCATTGAGCGGATCCACAGTGATCAATTTACCTTCATCAATCACGGAGGTCGCCTTTTGAACGCCTTTAATCACCGGAATGCCATAATCTTTCGCCACGTGATCTGCCTCGGTGTTAAAACCTGTCTCCGATGTGATCACGGCCGCCGCTTTTTCGATTGCGCCATAAATACCCGGCGTGATCACCCGTGTCACCACAATATCGCCTTCGTTGAAATCGTCCAGCGTATCCGGGGTAACAAAACGCGCAAAACCCGTGACCATCCTATCCCCGACGCCCATCCCGGAAAGAATGGCATTGCCGACTGTCCGCACACGAATCATGTTTGTATTGCCCTGAATTCCAAAGGGGAGTCCGGCCGACGCGATAACCAAATCGCCGACTTTGACAATACCCATCACTTCGAGGATGCGGTTAACATCGCTGACAAGATCTTCAATTTCGGTAATCTTTGGAATATAGATGCAGTAAACGCCCCACTGCAGACAGCAGCGCCGCACGGTTTTCATATTATCCGAGACCGCTGCAATCAAACAATCCGGCCGATACTTCGAGAGCATCCGCGGCGTATAACCGCCGGATGTCGCGGCAATAATCGCTCGGATATCCAAATTGTCCACCATGTTGACCACTGCCGAACATACGGCATTCGTCACCGTTCTTTCGCCATTCGTCACGTGATGGCGCATCTGGTAGGTTTTAGAATTTTCCGTTTTGCGCACGATTCGCGCCATGGTCTGGCACGCTTCGACGGGATAATCGCCGGCTGCCGTTTCACCTGAAAGCATCACTGCATCCGTGCCGTCAAAAACGGCGTTGGCCACGTCACCGACTTCCGCGCGGGTTGGTCTGGGATTGCGAATCATCGAATCGAGCATTTGCGTCGCCGTGATCACCGGCTTCCCGACGATATTGCAGCGCTGGATGATGTTCTTTTGTACCAACGGCACATCCTCTGCCGGAATTTCGACGCCCAAGTCCCCACGGGCCACCATAATCCCGTCCGAAACAGTGATAATCCGCCGGATATTGTCGACGCCCTCCTGGCTTTCAATCTTCGAGATGATCTGCACGTATTCCCCTCCGGCTCGATCAAGTACCTTGCGAATGGCAATGACATCCTGGGGTTTACGAATAAAAGAAGCCGCGACAAAGTCGATTCCCTGGGCTACCCCGAATTTCAAGTCCGCTTCATCTTTCTCCGTCAGGCCCGGCAAATTGATGGCCACACCAGGAATATTCATGCTCTTACGGCTGCCCAGTTCACCGCCATTATCAATACGACAGACGATGTCTTCCCCTTTAATTTCAGTTACCGTCATTTCAATCAGACCATCGTCGATCAAAATGGTGTTGCCAACTGACAAATCCCCGGGCAATTCCTTGTAACTGACCGAAATCCGTTCGGCATCTCCTTCGATATCTTTCGTCGTGATGGTGATCGTTTCCCCCTCGGTCAGAGTCGCTTTATTGTCTTTTAAAACGCCGGTCCGGATTTCCGGGCCCTTGGTATCCAGCATGATCGCCACAGCGATGCCGGCATCTCTTCTGGCTTTTTTAATGCGGGTAATGCGTCTGGCATGTTCTTCGTGATCCCCGTGGGAAAAATTCAGTCTAGCCACGTTCATTCCGTTGGCGATCAATGCCTCCACCACGCCGTCACGATCTGTCGCCGGCCCCATCGTACATATCATTTTTGTTTTCTTCAGCACTGCCGGATTTGGCATTTTCTCTTCCTCCTGCCTTTAAAATCAATTCATCTGCAAGATCAGTCTTCTGCATTCTCGCCTAAGCCGCCTTATCATTCACCGCATTGATCATTGATTGTTTTCGATCCGGCATGCTCTACATCGATAAAATCTGTGTCATCTGATACATGGCTTCATCAAAAACCTTGGGTGTTGCAAGAGCTTCTTCAAGTTCAACCGCCAGATATTTGCCGTTGCGATTGACAATGACCGTCCCCGTATTCCCTTCCAGAATAGCATTCACCGCCTGATACCCCATATTGCTGGCCAAATTCCGGTCGAAGTGGCTGGGTGCCCCCCCCCGCTGGATATAGCCGAGGTTCGTCCCTTTAGTTTCAACCCCGGTCAACTCTTGAACTTTTTTACAATAATCACGATAACCGCCGCAGCCTTCTGCCAGCATGATAATGCTGTGCATTTTGCCACGGTCCCGACCTTCGATCAACCGCTGACAAAGCACTTCAAGCGGCACATCCCTTTCCGGGATGATCATCGCCTTGGCTCCACAGGCCAAGCCGGCATACATGGCAATATCCCCGCAACGGCGCCCCATCACCTGCACCACATTAATGCGATTGTGGGAAAACGTTGTATCCCGAATCTTGCCGATGGCTTCAATGGCTGTGGATACCGCCGTGTCAAAACCGATGGTATAGTCCGAAGCGCCAAAATCGTTGTCAATGGTGCCCGGAATGCCGACGACTTCAATGCCCAGGCGCTTTAAACACATCGCCCCATTGAGACTGCCGTCGCCTCCGATCACCACCAAAACTTCGATTTCGTATTCTTTTAACACTTCGGCAGCCCGTTTCTGCCCGGCGGAAGTCGGGAAAAAATCCGATCGGGATGTTTTTAAAAGCGTGCCCCCGCGATCAATAATGTTTGCCACCGAATGACTGTTCATCGGATAAATATCCTGCTCCAAAAGCCCGGCGTAACCACGGTTGATGCCATACACCTCAATGCCGTTAAATACCGCGGTGCGAACCACTGCGCGAATAGCCGCATTCATGCCCGGTGCATCACCGCCACTGGTTAAAATTCCTATGCGTTTCATCGTAGTTTTACCTTATCCTCTCCGAGGATTCCTTTCAATTGATTGATTAATACCTGATCGAACCGGATCCACAGCCGCTTGTCGGCTTTAAATTTTTTCTGCTCATGCACAAAATACAACACGACTGGAGTCTCTCCCGGAAACCGCCGCAGAATTGGTTTAACCTGCTCAAGAAGATACTTCTTGGAAAAATCATTGAATGTGAGCACCAGCGACCGGACACACTTTGATGCATCGGTACTGGTGTTATTGACCGACGGCAACGGTTTGCCCCCGTTACGCACCTGATCGATGGGCAGAATCTGATCGGCAATGATCGAAATGTTCATTTCCTCATTATAGTTGATGCGCCCGCGTATTAGAAGCGGTTTATCTGATTTTAACAAAGTTCGCGACCGCTCGAAGGTTCTTGGAAAGACGACCACCTCCATGCGGCCATACAAATCTTCCAATGTCAGAAAGGCCATCTGTGCATTGGCTTTGGTCAACTGGATTTTAAGCTGATCCACCAAGCCGCCAACGGTGACCCGCCCGCCGTCAGGAATACCTGAAGCCACCAAATCTTCGTAACTATCCATCATGCCCGAATTGAGATTGGTCTCCGACGACAAAATCCCCACATAATGCTCAAGAGGATGTCCCGAAACATAAAGGCCGAGCACTTCCTTCTCGCGCGCAAGTTTTTCGGCCTTGCTAAATGGCGGCACTTCCGGAAAGGTGTCCCCTTTATAGGCGCTCAGTTCTCCCATATCGAGCAATGACATCTGCCCCGACAGCCGGTCCTGCTTTTCCTCGGCAACCTGCTGCACAATCAAGTCACTGCCCAGTACCATTCGCGCTCGGTCTATTCCCAAAAAGTCAAAGGCGCCGGCCAAAATCAAATTTGCAGCCGCCTTCTTGTTCACGGCATGACTGTCTACCTTCTCGCAGAAATCCCGGAATCCGGTAAACGCACCTTCGGTCTGCCGTGCATTGACAATGGCTGCAATGGGTTTATCACCCAAACCTTTGATCGCTCCCAGTCCCATGCGGACGTTCTCGCGGCCATCGGCATTGATCTCCACCGAAAATTTTCGGCGGCTGATGTTTACATCCGGCAACAGCACCTGAATACCGCGCCGCTTGCAGTTATCGATATATTGCGAAATTTTCTTTTCATTATCCATCACAGAGGACATGAGCGCTGCCATGAATTCTGCCGGATAACGCCGCTTAAGCCAGGCCGTCTGATAGGCGATGACTGCATAGGCCGCAGCGTGGGATTTATTAAAGGCATATTTAGCAAAATCCTTCATTTCTTCATAGATTCTGCGCGCCGCTGCTTCCGGAATGCCCTTGGCCACCGCACCGGGCACCACCACCCGGCCATCGGTGTCTCGTTCGCCATGAATAAAGACTTCCCCTTCGGCGTCCATCACCTCGCTTTTCTTTTTGCTCATGGCCCGACGCACCAAGTCGCTTCGCCCCATCGAAAAGCCGGCCAGATCCCGGAAGATTTGCATGACCTGCTCCTGATATACCATGCAGCCATAGGTCACGTTCAGAATGGGGCGCAGCGCCTCGTGGGTATAAACGATGTGTTCCGGATCTTTTTTATTGGCAATGTAGCGCGGGATCTGATCCATCGGCCCCGGTCGATAAAGCGAGATGCCAGCGATGATATCTTCAAAAGTCTGAGGCTGAAGCTCGCGCATAAAAGCAATCATCCCCCGGCTTTCCAATTGGAAGACGCCCAGGCAATCACCGGAAGCGATCATCTCGTAAACACCGGCATCGTGCATATCAATGTGATCAATATCCACCGCAATCCCCCGGGATTCCTGAATATTGGCCACCGCATCGGCAATGACGGTCAACGTGCGCAAGCCCAGAAAGTCCATCTTGATCAGGCCCAGATCTTCCAAAAAGTTCATGGTGTACTGAGTCGTAATGGCATCCCCGTTGCGGTAAAGGGGAACGTATTCCGTTAGCGGGGCATCCGAAATGACGACACCGGCCGCATGGGTGGATGCGTGCCGGGCGAGCCCCTCCATCTTTTCCGACATGGCAAGCAGTCGCCTGACCTCAGCGTCACTATCTGCCATCTGTTTGAGATCGGGATTTTCTTCAATGGCTTCGTGAATGGTCACGCTCTGGCCGGGACGCATCGGGATTTCTTTGGCAACTTTATCCACCTGTGCATAGGGAATGCCCAGCACGCGGCCCACGTCCCGAACGGCACCGCGGGCCGCCATGGTCCCAAAGGTAATGATCTGCGCCACCCGGTCCTTTCCGTATTTTCGGATGACATAATCAATCACTTCCTGGCGCCGCTCATAACAAAAATCGCAGTCGATATCCGGCATGGTCACACGTTCCGGATTCAGAAAGCGCTCGAAAAGCAGATTGTACTGCAGCGGGTCCAAGGTGGTTATATCGAGGGCATAAGCCACCAAAGAGCCGGCGGCGCTGCCACGGCCCGGTCCTACGGGAATATTGTGGGTTTTCGCATAATGGATAAAATCCCAGACCACAAGGAAATAATCGTCGAATCCCATCGTGTGAATGGTATTCAATTCATAATCCATGCGCTCGCGAATTTCCGGCGTAATCGTCTCGTAACGTTTGGAAAGACCCGCTTCACAAAGGTGACACACATAATCACCCGCCTCAGTATAGCCTTCCGGCAGTTCAAACTTCGGCAGATGAGCGCTTTCCAAGTCGAAGGTGACATGACAGCGATCGGCGATCTTCTGAGTGTTGGCCAACACCTCGGGATGATCCGGGAACAGGGCCGCCATTTCCTCCGGCGACTTCATATAAAACTGATCGTTGGCATAACGCATCCGATCGGTCTCGTCCACCGTCGATCCGGTTCCGATGCACAGCAAAACATCGTGCGCTTCATAATCGTCCTGGCGCACATAGTGGCAATCATTGGTCGCTGCAAGCCCGATACCGTATTTGTCGGCCAGATGAAAGAGAAATTCCCGAACCTTGGCTTCCTGCGGCAGGCGATGATCCTGAACCTCCAAAAAAAAGTGATCCTTGCCGAAAATGCCGATATAGGTTTCGCAAAACGCTTCGGCCCTGGCTGGCTGTTCCTCCAAAATCGCCCGGGGAATTTCGCCGGCGATGCAAGCTGACAGACAGATAATTCCTTCGTGATAACGCCGCAGTGTATCGTGATCAATGCGCGGCTTGTAATAAAAACCGTCGATGAAGCCCTTGGAGACAATTTTAGACAGATTGCGATAGCCTTCGTTGTTCTCCGCCAGCAAAATCAGATGATAGGGCCGGTTGTCCTTCCCCGCTTCTTTATCCAACAATGTTCGCGGCGCCACATAAACTTCACAACCAATAATCGGATTGATCCCCTGAGCCACACAGGCTTTATAAAACTCAATCCCGCCGAACAGAACCCCGTGATCTGTCAGTGCCAACGCGTTCATTCCCATTTCTTTCGCCGTTTGAACGTAATCCGAAATTCGGCCAAAGCCGTCCAATAAACTATATTCCGAGTGAACATGCAAATGGGTAAAGGAAATGGTCATTGTGGCGCCTCCTGTTTAAAAGTTACTCCTATTATATCACAATCTCTCAATCCTTCAAGAAAAAGTCCCAGTCGGTCGAATTTGTTCCCGACTGTTATCTGTCGTGCGTTCGGCTTGCTCGCCGCGCACGCCGTCTACTTAACCACCAACACAAAGCAAGTCCCACAATCACACCAGCACTGTCGATAACAACATCCCTGGGTTGTCCGGCACGGCCGGCAACCAGCAACTGGTGAGTTTCATCTGTCATGGCATAAGCTACTGCTATGACTGCCGAACGCCAAAGCTGACGCTTTAACAACGTTTTGAAGTCAAAACTGTTAAAGAGCAGAATGGCCAGAATCGCATACTCCGTCATGTGGGCACCCTTTCGAATAATGAGCACTATCATCTGCGCTGACAACTCTTTTCCACCCGGCAATCCCGCGATAAGCCAGTGCGCTATCGACGAACTCAGCGTGCCTGAATGACTGCCGTCCTGAGCGCTAAAGCTGAAAATTACCGCCATCCAAATGAGACTGACTATTCTAAAAAAATATCGCCTTCGCATGTATTCCCCCCTGATCCTTTAAAATGATGCCCGTTATTTTAGCATATTTATCAAAGCAAACCCTTTGCTCATTTTCTTTAAAGGCCACCATGTGTGATTGCGTTTTCTAAAAAAGCGCAAGCGAAAACCAATCACGCATCTAATGCGTGGTTTTCTTCACAACAATAAAAAACCGGCCAGTGGCCGGATTATTTTAAGATTGACACGGGATGCCAAACTCCATGCAAAACAAATACTTTTGTTCCGGACGAAGCGCCAAATAGGTTTCTGCTGCCGAAGCCTTCATCTCGCCGATGCAGCAACTGCCCAATCCCAGAGCCGCCGCCATCTGTGTGAGGGTTCCTGCGAGAATCCCCGCATCTAAAATTCCGTAAAAATAAGCTCGATCTCTATATTTAGGCGTCGCAATTGCCGAATTGTACACCATGAACAGCGTAAAAGCAGATGATTCAAAAATCGGTTTGTTCAAAAACAAATGCGCATTCGCCGTGAACCTTGAAGGCGGCGTCTGCCGCAGCAGCCGTCCGTGTTTGGCATCCACCCCGTAAAGGCCGCCCGGCACCTGCTCCACGCGATTGTCCTTGACCAGACAGTAAATATCCAACGGGTACAAACCGCCGGCACTGGGATAGGCACAGTGCCGGAACGGTGATGTCCTTGCTGGCATCTGGCGCATTACGGCCATACATTGATCAAAATGCGCCCGAGAAACGAACGGCCGTGTGTCAAATTGTCGGCAGCTTTCCCGCTCGCGGTAAACCCGCGGCAATGTCGCTGATGAAAAATCCACGGCCTCGGCATTATCCGCCCCGATCCACTCCCGGTCCAATTGCTTGCGCCGGTAAGCGGCCACATAGTCTGCATCCTGAAAATGCGTCTGCGCGTCGTTTGGATCCTCCGGCATCAACGCCGCCTGACCATAAAAAATTTCGTCAATGGTTTGTACTTCTCCGATGAGAATGCGCAGGCTCTCCAGCTTGGCGATAAAGCGCTTCAGCCTGACGGAATTGAACTCCCGGTAGGACTGAAGCAATTGCTCCCGTCCAATGCCTGACTGCGTCCAAAAATAAAATTCCGGAAATAGAATGACGTAGCTCTCGGAAAAATAATACTGAGCGATGCGCAACTTGCCGTCTTCACAGATGGCCCAGTGCACGCCCGGCGCCCAATACAGCCGCTTTGTTTCCATGAGTGCAGTCCTTCCTTTCTTCACCAAACGGCGGATCGCAGGCCGCCAAGATTTCGCCGATTGCTTTCTCTACCGATGCCGGATGCTCAAAAAGATAAAAGTGACCGCCGGCAAATGCTCGAATGTTGATCGGGGACGCACTCACCTGCTGCCAATCCGACAGCTTGTTCAACGCGATCTCCGGATCCGACACGCCATAAAACACGTGAACCGGCGCCTGTATTTTTGGGCGGCTCGCATCCTTCGCCGGTTCATAGGCATCTAAAAGCGCCATATCCGCACGCACCGACGTCAGAAAAAAAGACAAATAGTCCGGATGCTCCAAAATTATCGGTGGTATTCCGCCCAACACCTTAAGGTATGCAATGAGCTGCTCATCACTTTTTTCACTGTGATGGCTGTTGATGTTAAACGGAGTTGTCTGCCCCGACGCGATAACGGCCCGCACATCAAATCCCGGCGATGCTTCCAAGCGCTTCGCCGCTTCCAAGGCAACAAAGGCCCCCATGCTGTGACCAAGCAAAACCGCCGCCTGCGTTTCACCTTTATTCTCCGCGAGGATTTCCCCCGTGAGCACATCGGTGAGCGCCGCCATCGTGAGCATACAGGGCTCTCGGTGCTTGCGCCCTCTTCCGGGATATTCGTACAGGTTTACCGTCAATCCCGGCAGTGCCGTCTCCAATCTTTTGAGGCCATAATAAGCATTGGCACTTCCCCCGGCATGGGGGAAACAATACAAGGTAAGCGCCATTTCACTCCCTTTCTTTCAGAACGGCCACTGCCTGGGTTTCCTTCCGCCGCAGATAGCGGGACAAGGCTGCCATGACCAGCGCATACACCAAGCAGGCAAACCCCATGACCATCAGGTAGTGCCGCGGCTGATAGGTCAAGTCGAGGCCGACCGAAACATGAGCTACAAACATGGGCCACAAGGCATCCATGATCGCTTTTCCCGCAAAGGTCGATACCGTCAATGCCATCACGAAAATAGGTAAATCGCACAACATGTACAATTTGCGGATTTCCCGGTGCGAATAGCCGAAGATGCGCATCAGTGAAATTGAAAATTCGGACCGATCCAGAATAAATTTCATCATCAGATAAATGATCGCCACGAAGATCACCATGGCAATGATCGTCGTCATCGCGGACAAGGGCCGCATGTTTTTCTGCAGGGTGGCCGCAAAATCCCGGATATCCTGTCGGCTCATCCGGGAAGCCACGATGGCATGATCCAGATGCAGCGGTTTTTTTGAAAAGAGCACATTATAAGTACCCGGGCGCTGCCCTTCCTTTTTCAGCAAGGTCTGCTTATCCATGAACACCGTTGTCCCGATGGAATACGAGCCCACATTAGCAATTCGATAGTGCACCTTGTCATCGGTCGTTTCATCCTTTAAAGTCAGGATATCGCCGGCTTTTGTCTGCGTTTTAATCGCCACGGAAGAAGACGCGATCACCTTCTGCCCTTTGACCGTGTGAATCTGCCTGAAATAGCTGCTCTTCCGATCGATGCCCAGCACCGTAACCTCGATATGCGATCCGTCCGCCGCGTCGCAGCTGTAAATTTTAGCATAAGCCGCCTCGCTGCCTTTTGGCTGCGTCTTTGGCTGCCGTTTCAAAACATACATGTAACGATAGGTGCAGTCCCGGCGATTCTGGGCGACCAGATTTTGCACACAAACCTGTATGTTCATTGCCATCATCAAAAGCAAAACCGAAAGAAAAACGCCGACAATCATGGCGATGCGGCATTTGTATTCCCGCAGCAGCTGGCGGATCATAAATCGCGTGTTAAAATCAAATCGCTTGAGCGGCAGACCTGACGTTTTAACGACTCTCCGCTGGTGTCGCAGCAGTTCAAGGGGACTGCGCGCCAGTTTGCGATTTAAGAGAATGCCATTGACCGCCACGATGATCAGCGGCGGCACGAAAATCCCATAGACAAACAAATACTGGGAGTAAACGGTCGGCAGCAGGGGCAGAGAATAATAGCCCGTCGTCGATGACAGTTGCAGACCGATACCCGCCTTGGAGAAGCCGAGTAGGGTGCCGGCGATTCCTGCAAACGCGGTCACGATCAGCGGCAGCGTCAAATAATGGCGAATCATCGTTTTTCGGTTAACGCCCATGGCGAAGAGCGCACCGATGACCGCACTTTCCTTTTCAACAGCGTTGGCCTGGAAAATCGAAATCACAAAACCGATTAATGTCAGCAAAATCACCCCGCCGACAATACCGGACACGCGGTTCATCGAAAGATCCTCCACCGCCTCACCGATTCGCGCGTTGTTCTCGGCCCTGGTCTGAGAAAGCACCACCGCCCCGTTGGCCGAGAATAGCCGTTTCACTTTCTGATCGGAGAGTTTTCCGTGCCTGCGGTACGCATAAGTAAAACTTTGAGCAGAAACCGCCCGGCGGGTTGCCAATAATTTTTCATAGCCTTCCTTTGTAAAAAAAGCCGTGCCGAAATTTTTGCTGTCAGCGCTGACGTCGCTCAAATTTTTCAGCGGAGTTTCGTAATCCGGCGAGCAACCGACGCCGACAAGCCTAAACGTCTCGCCGGCCAACGTCACATCATCTCCCACGCGCCATCCGCGCGCTTCGCTAAAATGCTGTTCTAAAAAAATCTCATCCGATCGGCGCGGCAGCCGGCCCTTCGTCGCCGTTATCTTGTTGATCCCGCTGCGCTTGACAAATGCGCGAACCGTCGCCTTCCCGCGTTTAAAATCCAGATATCGCTGATCCTCGACGCTCACCCCGGCAGCCGTCAGCGCCTTTACGGCCCGATCACCGGCGGGCATCAGGGTCGTGATTTCGCCGTCTTCCGCGTGAACCCTCCGGGCATTCGCTCGCATGCGCAGATCCACCGTATCCGCCGAAGCAATCATCGAAACGATAAAATACATGCCCAGTGCGATAAGCACAAACAAGGCAAGGTAAGCCGGCAAATGCTGTCTGAAATTTCTGAAAATACGTTTTTTTAACACGCCGCTGCCTCGCTACCATTCCAACTCGCCGGCGGCCAGAGGATGATCATGATACAATTCCTTGGCTATCTTTCCATCCCGGATCTCCACCACATGATCGGCCATTTCCCCAATGGCCATGTTGTGCGTGACGATGATGATCGTGGTGCCGTATGCCTGATGCACGCGGGTCAAAAGCCCCAGCATCTCTTTTGAAATCGTGTAATCCAGGGCCCCTGTCGGCTCGTCGCAGAGAAGCAGCCTGGGATTTTTGATCAGTGCCCGAGCGATGGCACAGCGCTGCTGCTGTCCGCCGGAGAGCTGTGCCGGAAACAGATCACGCTGATCCTCGAGCTCCAAGGTCGCCAGTAGCGATTCAAGACTCAAAGGCTGCGGCGAAAGATTTTGACATACCGCAATGTTCTCCACTACGGTCAAGTCCGGAATCAAATTGTAAAACTGAAATACAAACCCCAGCGTATCGCGGCGGTACACCGACAGCTCATCGCCGTTCATCTGCTCCAGATGGGCACCGTCAACCACAACCTCCCCGCCATCCACACGATCCAGAGCGCCAATGATATTGAGCAAGGTCGATTTCCCGGAACCGGAGGGTCCGAAGATCACACAGATTTCACCCGCCTCAATTTGAAGTGACAGCGTCTTTAAAACCTCATTGCGATTTTCCGCCGTACCGTAGCCTTTTTTAATGTTTTTTAATTCAACCAGCATTTTTTCTCTTTTCTTTATTTACATTTTCTTCGCTCATTCTGTCTTCCCAGCCGAATCATGTCCTTATCTCTCAAGCATGGCGCGTATCTTTTGCGCAATGACTTTTGCATTTTTTGCCAGAAAATAATGATCGCCGTGCACTGTGAGGGTTTCGCGCGGCCCGAGAATGTACGCTTGCCATTTTGCTAAATCCTCTGCAGGCGCCAGCGAATCCTCATCCGCCTGCACGCAAAGCAGCGGACAGTCGATTTTAAAATCTGCCGGATAACGGTATTTGCCCAGCAATTGCATATCCGCTTTTAAAATCGGAAAATAGTAATCCATAAAGGCCGGCATTTTAACAGCGGCTTCATCGATGCGCCCGGATTCCAAAAGAAAGGTCAGCAGATCCGCATCCGACATCGCCGCTACATTGGCACCGATGGCCTGATTATCGGGCGGCGTACTCCCTGAGGCCACGAACAGTCGCGGCGCTTTTCCCTGTGCCTTTAAACAACGCGCCGCTTCATAGGCGATCAGGCCGCCGGTGCATTGCCCGAAGAGAACCGCCGGCTTCTCAAAAACCTGTGCGTTTTCCTCGATCAAAGACGCGGCCAAGGCTTCGACGCTCTCGGGCATCGTCTCGGCCATACGCCGTTCCCGCAGCGGATAAAGCACCGGATAAATGCCGTACGCCTCTGGAAAAAGGCCTTTCCATTCGCTGAACTGACTCGCCGTCCCTCCGGCAAAAGGGAAACAGACGATATTAACCGCCGCCGATTCCCGCGATGCGCCATGGGCAAACCATGGCGTTAGTGACGTTTTTGCCATTACGCTTCCTCCCAGCCGAAGACGGCTACCGCCATTCGGCGCACCTCCTCCTCGGAGTCGGCATAAACCTTCATCGTGCAATGCATTTTATCACCGGAGGTGAAAATTGTCAGACGATTTTCTTCAATATTTTCTCCGAGCTTGGTCAGCTTGGCTGCGGTTATTGACGATCTTGTGATCGGCACCACCTGAAGCAAATCCTCGTTGGTTCCCTGATATTCGGGAAACAGACCGACGTAATTCAGAATCGGAAGGTGATGTGCCAGAAAGCGAGAAGACCAGCGCGGCATAATTTCATAAATCAGCTCCGGATTGGCCTCGCTGGAAAAATCGGCCGAATTATGCGTGGTTTTCATTACCTGAAATCGGGGATTATAAATCGCCACAATCGTATTGAGCCAAAGCCCTAGCGTGTTGGCGTTGTGACGATTCCGACCGTTAGCCAGCACCGCGATAGGCAAACGCCCTGCATAACCGGTTGTGAACGCGTGACATTGGACGTAAAGCCGGGCGGTTGTCTGCAGGGCATCCTGCTGAAACCCCTTGCGCATGCTGTCGCTCATGGTTTTGCAGATGGTCATCGAATAAAAGCGCTTTCCCCGAATGGACCGCATGTATCGCAGCAAAGCTCCCGTCAGGCGAACGGCAATTTTCCCCAGCACGCGTACCCGTTCCTCCAGGGTCGGCCGCCTTGTCCGCACGTATTCGCTGTAATCCAATATGCCGTCACCGCTTTGCGCCTCCCCTTTTAAAATGGCCTCTAAGCGATCGGCCACCACCAGGTGTGACATCCGATCCCAGATACTGTGGTGCGCGTAAACACGGACCAGATGCTCGTCGTCGGAAAGGATAATGATTAGTACCTTGGCCAACAACTGTCCTTCCCCAAATAAATTCATGGCGTTGCGCGCGTCGGCCAGCCCTTCACAGATCGTTTCCCGTGTTTCCGAGCACTGTGCCGTATCAATCACCGGAATCTGCCAATCTGCGCTGTCGTATACATGCATGCGATGGCCCGAAGCCACACCGGTCCGCAGCGCCTCCTGTTCCTCAATGAACTGGCAAACGGCCGCCTTTACCCGCTCCGTGGTCGCCCCCCAAACATGCACCCGGGTGGATAGAATGCCTAAATAATTTTCCTTGCTCATCTCGATCAGATAACGCTGAAAACGAAACATCCGATAGTTCTTGCTCACAGCATGCAGCGCGTTGTCATTATACGCCTCAAAGCTGTCCCGGATCACCGCACTCGTCAGTCGGCGGCCCGCATCAACAATCTCTGTGTCGGCCTTTCCCGTCACACTGATCGTTTTCGGTGCCGTCTGCTCTCCGATTAAATGCAAAAATGCTTCAAGGGTTTCGTGCGCATAAATATCTTGGATGCTTAAGTCGACGTTTAACTCCTGTTTGATCATCTCCAGCATGATCACCGCCTGCAAGGAGTTGCCGTTCATGTCGAAAAAGGATTCCGACCGGTCGATGGTCTCTCTTTTCAATACTTCTTTCCAAATCTCCGCCACTTTTTCTGCCGTCGCTGCTGTCACCGCATTGCCTCCCGTTCTTGTTCACAAAATTGCGTTAATGTTTGCAGTGTCACCTGATTAAAAACAGGCATGGTTTCTCCGAAAAATGTAATCACGTTGTTTTTTCTGGCCGTATTTTCGTGCCAAAGGCCTGCCCGGCGTCCACAAAATCCCACAAGGGGTGTCATGTCCGTCGCCTTTAGCTCGCCACTCAGCCCGATCCCTCGGTATTTCCCGGCGGCCTCCTTGAGCGACCACAGCTGGGTGAGCGTCACCGCGCTGCGATGTTTCCGCCAATAGCGCATTTCCGGCGCCGATAAGAAAAATGCCGGATCACATACCGTTTCAGAAAAATACGCCTCGACATCCACGCCCACCGGCCGGTCGGACACGGCGCAGACAACCGTCGCGTCCCGATGACTGAGATTAAAATACGGCCCGTTTGAATAATAGGGTTTGCCGAACGCTCCGCGTCTGAGCACGCCCGGATCTTTCCCCAGGTATTCCCGGCGCATTGCGAGTCTCAGCAAAAGCGCCCCGACGATGAGACCGCGCTTTTTCAGCGCGTTCTGCTGTCGCCTCACCCGTTCTTTTCGCGCCTTTGACAACAAACACAAAGACCGTGCGCACCACCGTTCGCTCAATCGATCAGCTTCATCAAAAATGTAAATCATCCGTGCTCCTCGGTTTTAACCGGATTGAAGATTTCACTGGTATTGAATTTATCCTTCAGAATCCGAGCATTCTCAATCCATTTTTGATACGCCTTCTGCTTGGTATTGTCGATGCTCACTGCTTTCTTCGCCCATTCCCGGCAATAGGTGCAGTCGCACTTCGTCGGTTTTCCGGCAAGGTCGCTTTCCAACCAGCAACTTTTACGATCACATTGATAATCGTGGATGAAATGCTCGAGAAAGCCGTCCAATTTTTGATTGTCAATATAGATATCCGGCAGCGCAAAAAACGCTGAATACCGGATCAGAGTATCCATGTCAATCTTTCCCGCCCGCAGGCTCTGGACATAGCCCGCGACATCAAATTGCTTTTGACTGTCGGCGTTATCACTGCCGATCCAATTCATGATATCCAGCAGATTTCCCTCGTATTTCTCTTCAATATAGGCTTTGACCACCCGGCATAAAAAAGCTGTGCTCTTTGTCCGTTCCACCAATTTAAGCACCAGGCGATCATTCCCCGTGCGCTCGCAAAGGGACTCATAATAATGCTGATCCTCCGGTCGAATCCAGTCCGATGCAATCATATTCGCCGGATGGGTCACCTTGCGTGTGTAGCAATTAACCAAACTGAAGTCGAAATAGTTTTTCTGTGAACGGCTGCCCATCTGACTGGAAGCAGAAACAGCTCCCGCATGGTTCAGCGCGTAGGGGCAATCATGCAGGCAGCCGTTATTGGCAATGATCCGAATCTTTACATTCCGATCGCGGTAAGTCTGAAGCACGGCCTCGAGCAAATCGAAATTGCGGGTGCAGTTTTCCGTTAAGGTCAGCTCATCGGCGCCCATCTCAACCCAGCTTTTCGCCTTGGACAGCGATCCGACAAAAGCGTAAATGCCGATAGTCACTTTGATGTGCGGAAACTGTCTTTTGACCAGCTGCAGCAAATAGGGCGAGCAGACAGTCAGCCAGCGAATCCCCATATCGCTGAGGGTCCCGATAAATTCGACGAGACGCCGATGATCCTCGGGAATGATGTCGCGATTTTGCAGCGTCAGTGTGTTCAACAGATAATTAAAGTCGATACCCATAGACCGGCAACGCGCATTATAGCGCGCCACCTCGTCCAGGCTGACCTCGTTTAAGGCGACCGATGCCCGCCCGCCGCCGACAATATCCGTTTTGAGCTTGCCAAACATGCTGACGATCTGGCCCCGCGTGTCCGTCTTCTCGATAAAATCCAGCAAAGTCGGATCAAAATTCGTCCCCACATCCAGCTTGATTTTTCCCATGATTCTTCCGCTCCATCATTCTCTGTGCTCGGCCACAATATCCGCCATCTCTTCAATGGTTTCAAACGCGAAGTATTGTTCCCGGGGAAACTTCAGCTGATAATGACTCTCCACTTCGTTGATGATCGTGAAGAGCTTGATCGAATCACCGCCAATATCGTAAAAATTTTGATCCACGCCGATCCCGTCCACGGTGAGCACCCGTGACCAAATCCGCTGGATCTGAGTTTCAAGCGGTGTCGCCGGCTGTTTTTGTGCTCCGGATCCAGCCAATACCTCCGCCTCCGCCAATTGTTTGCGGTCCACCTTGCCATTGACTGTCAACGGCAGGGTGTCCAACGCCACGACCGCCACCGGTACCATGTAGTTCGGCAACTGCCCCTTCAAGTCGGCCTTGACGGCTTCCGTGTCGACAGGCTTATCTGACACGACAAAAGCGAGAATTTCCTTCGCCTGGTCCCGTTCCTGCACCACCGCCGCGCTCTCATCAATTCCGTCCAATGAGGTCAGGGCCTTTTCGATTTCGCCGAGCTCGATGCGATGTCCGCGGATTTTCACCTGGGTATCTTTGCGGCCGGAAAAAATGATGTAAGTCTCTTCGCCCGCTTCATGCAGTCGGCCCATGTCCCCGGTCCGGTAAAGTCTGCCCAGAGCGGGATGTTCGATAAAGGACGCCGCGGTTTGAACCGGATTATTTAAATAGGCCTGTGCCACGCCGGCACCGCCGATAAAGAGCTCGCCCTCCACCTCCGGCGGACACAATGCCCCGGTGTAATTCAACACATAAACCTGCTGATTGGCCAGCGGCATCCCATAGGGAATGCTTTGCCAGTCAGGCCGGATCTCGCAGATCGGGTATTCGATGGACCAAATGGAGGCCTCGGTCGCGCCGCCCATGCTGACCACCTCAATCCCCGGCAGTAAATCCATGATCGTCCCCGGCAGGCTTACCGGAATCCAATCGCCGCTTAAAATAGCCAACCGCAGCAGATTATCGGTTACCGTGATCATCTGGCCGCCCGCTTCGGCAAAGCTGCGGCTTGCCTGCCGCTTCAATTCTTCCGCATACATCTGCATGAAAGCCGGCACAGAATTCCAGACGGTCACCCCCTCGCGGGCCACCAACGCAGCCACCTCACGGACATCCCGCGGGTCCTGCACCATGACCAGACGCGCACCGGCTGCCAGACTGCCGAAAATATCGTACACCGATAAATCAAAGCAAATGGAAGACAACCCGATGAAACGGTCCTCGCTGCCGACGCCGTAACGCCGATTGACATCCAAAATGGTATTAGCTGCAGCCTTGTTGGTAATCACGACGCCCTTCGGCCGGCCGGTGCTCCCGGATGTATAAATCGCATAAGCTACTGCATCGGGATCAGCCGCCGTTTCCGCGCAGGACAAATCGTTTGTGTCAAACGCATCCATGCTGTCGATCACGAGTCTGCAGCCCGCACTCGTCACAATCTTTTGCCGTCTACTCTCGGGATTTTCGGGATCCAGCGGAACATAAGCCGCGCCGATTTTTAGAATCCCGAGAATTGCCGCGATGGTCTCTTTCCGGCGATAGCCCATAACACCCACATAGTCTCCCTTGGACACGCCCCTGGCGGCGAGTCGTGAGGCCACGCAACCGGCCGCCTCGTGAAGCTGCGTGTAGGTATAAAACCCTGCGGCATCCTGCACGGCGACGCTTGCGCCATGCACGGCGACGCTTGCGGCAAACAGTTGATAGAGGGTTGTTCGGGGTATGGGCGCTGCCGTTTCGTTGTAGCGTTTCCATTTTTCGTGGCAGACCTCACTCGGCTGCAGGTAATCCGCGACGTTTCCGGCCTGATCCAGCGTTTGAAGGCAATGTTCGAACAACGCGAATATATCCCTCATCAGATCATCGTCAAAAAGGACCTGCAGATAATCCCAGGTCACCAAAATTCCCGCCGGCGTCTCCCGGGCCTGGCAGTCCAGATAAACCTGGGAGGTTTGACTGATGGCGTATCGCAGATCGCCGAGCTCGACCGCCGGCGCATCGGCCTGATCCAGCGTGCTGGTGAAAACGATGGGCATCGCGGCTTTGTTGCCGGTGCCCTGTTCCTTTTTGATATCCCGGAGCAATTCCACCCCGGTGTAATAGCGATGCTCCAATCCACAGAAAATTTCGTCCTGTATCGCCTGAAAGACCGTTTTGATCGGCGGGTTGTCCGCGAAGTCAAAAGGCAAGAGCATGGTCGAAGTAAAATCGCCCATCATCCGCGCGACATCCGGATGAAAGTCATATTTATTGAAGATGGTAACATTCAGCGTGCACCGCGGCTGATTGGCATAGGCCGACAGCGCCAATGCGTAGGCCGTGCAGATCGCCGAGGATAAGGAGATGCCGCTTGCCGTGGCCAGGGCGCGAAGCCGCGCAGTCTGATCCGACGAAAGGGTCAGACTCAGGCGTTTAAAAACCGCTGTTTTAGCTGCCGTGGTATCTTTGAGCCCCGGCAGTTGAGGCGCCGGCGGAATGGCGGCCGCCCGCGCCTGCCAAAAAGCCTTGTCCCGCGCATATTGCTCTGAGGCGTGAATCGCGTCAATCCCCCGCATAAAATCCCGGAAGGTGAAGGCCAATGGCTCCAGCGTCTTCCCGGGATGATCGTAGCACCACAGGAGCTCGCGTTTGAACATTTCGATGCTGCTCGCGTCCATGATGAGCAGATCGATGCCCAAAAAGAGATCGCTTTCCCGGTCGTTGATGCGCAAAGCCTTGAGTTCGAACAACGGCCAACGTTCCGCAGCAAACACCGCGTGGGACATCCGCGCCCGCTCCTCGGCCCGGATAGCTTCAAGCGTTTCGGCGTCCTCGCCCCGCCCGTCGATCACCTCGATATGATAGTGCGGCACCGCCTGTAAAATTTGCTGCCGGCGATCTTCGGTCATCACCAGGCGCAGATTATCCTGATGGGCAATTACACGGTTAAGCGCATCTTCGAACCGCGCCAAATCCAAATCCGTACGGTATTCATAATAACCGTGAGTCGAGATGCCGCCCATATCAAAGGCCTCTTCCCGACCCAACAAATAAGCCCGCTGGATATCCGTCAACGCAAAGGGCTCTGCCCGGCGCGCGGGATCGGGTTCGACGGAAAGACGCACCGGCGCCGCCGCTTCGTCCACATGCGCCTTGACAAGCGCCACAAAACTTTTTACATCAAAAACCCGCATCAGCGCTTTAAGGCTGAGGCGAATGCCGAAATGCGTCTGAAGTTTTGTGGCCAGCTGCATGAGCACGATAGAACTGCCGCCGGCTTCGAAAAAGTTTTTAGAATGCCGGTTGCCGCCGCTCTGAACGCTCTCGTTCCACAGATCCTGCAACTGCATGGACAGCGAATCGCCAAAGACAACCGGAACTGTTTCGTCTGCCGCAAGCGCTGCACGAATATCGCTGATAATCGGTTCAAACATCCCATCCTGATATTGTTTAATGAGTGCCGAGCGCTGAATTTTCCCGCTATTGGTTTTCGGGATGGCTTCAATGGGAAGATAATAATCAAAGGCGATGAATCGCTCCTGTTTGATGGCCAGATCCAACCGCCGAATTTTTACTGCAAAATCAGCCGTCGCCTGACTGCTTTGAATGAACAAAACGAGCTCGGGCTCGTTGTGACGGTTATAGATCTGAGAAGCGACAATCCGATCCTTAAGCGCCGGAAAAATACGCGCGATCCGATTTTCAATATCCAGCGGATAGTAATTCTGCCCGTTGATAAAAATAATGTCTTTTTTCCGGCCGGTAATGACGATCTCTCCATCAGAAAGATATCCCATATCTCCGGAAGCCAAGTATTCGCCGACCATGCGCTTTTGCATTTCGTTTTGATGGAAGAAATAGCGTTCGCTGATCGATTCCCCGGCATAGCATAGCTCGCCGATCGTTTCCTCCGGCAAAGCATGGCCTTCGTCATCTGCCACTAAAACCTTAAGCCCCGGAATCGGCGTTCCCACAGAGGCATACCGAACCTGCTGCCGATGTTCGTTCGTCTCGCCGGCACGTATTTGCGCGCGATTTTCACCCAGCGCATCAAAATCCAGGCGGTCCACGCGCATGGGCTTCCCTGCTTTCCCCAGAGAAACCGCAAACGCCGATTCCGATAAGCCATAGGCCGTTCGCAGGGCCACTGGCGAAAGACCCGCCGCCGCAAAGCGGCCGGCAAAATGATCGGCCAGTTCCGCATTGACCGGCTCTGCCCCCAGGAAAAAGTTTTTGACACAGGAAAGATCCAACATTTCTAACTCGGCGTCCGAAACGGCCGCATCCAATAATTTAAGGGCAAAATTCATGCCGCCCAGGACGGTGATCCTCCGATCGCTGACCTGGCGAAGAAACCAGTCCGGATGCTGCACAAACAACGGCGGCGGCATCACGCCCTGACTCGCCCCTTTCGCAATGGGAATCAAATGAAATCCGATAAATCCAAACGCATGGGTCAAAGGCAACCAGCTCAAACTCCGTTCCGAATCGTCATAATCCATGATGGAAAGCGCTGAGCAAATGGACGCCGCCATGGTTTTCTGCTTGAGCACAACCCCTTTGGGAAGATCCGTACTCCCGGAGGAAAAAAGAATGCAGCATTCATCTTCCGGAGTAATCTTCGGATAGACCATTCCCGTATTGCTGATGCGCCGACCTTTTTCCATCAGATCTTCATAGACCATCAGCGTTATGTTTTCAAAGGGCGCAATCGCTTTCTGATAATCTTTGAGCGACGCCTCGGGAATTAAAATCGTCAGTCTGACAATATCCCGACAAATATTGAGCTGTTTATCGAGAACGTCCCTGCCTGCCGCATCGCCCATAGCGAAGGGCAGCGCCATGGGCACGGCCCCCGCGTATTGAATCCCCCAAAAGGCTCGCGCATACTGTCCCGGCGTCGGCAGCTGTAGCAAGATCTTATTTCCCTTTTCGACGCCTGCAGCTATCAATGCATCGGCCAGCTTTTTGCCCTCCGCATTTAATTCGGCATAGGAAACCACTTCTGCCTCCACTGCACTTTTCCAAAAGCGTGCAGTCTTTTTGCCATAGAGTTTCAACGATTGGTCAAACATCTCCGTCATTGTCTGAAATAGTCTATCTCTCATTTCTCTCCCCCTGAAATTATTAGATCGAGTTAACATTAGAATCATTTTAAAACACCGTGTCCCGGTGTTCATTTAAATTTTAAAAATTAAACGAGTATTATGATTATACGCTTGCCGATAATTATCTGTCAATATTTATTCTTATCTTTTACATTATTATTGATTTTGATATGGCCTTCCATCTCTCGAATCCCTTTTTCGGCTGCAGACCATTGCCCACACATTTCAAGTTTTACCGGAATATGTCTTTCGGAAGTGACACAAAAAAACAGCGGAAGCCCTGGCCTCCGCTGCTTAGATCAAATTTTTGCACGCTTATCGCGCTTTTGCCGCATCAATATCAAAAGACACGATGCCGTTCGCCGACCTTTTCTCTTTGATTAAGACATGCTGTCTGCTGCATCTACCCGTTTCTGGGCTCTTTCAAACAATCTTTTAACTGCCGGAATACACAGCACGATCACCGTGACGGCGCCTTCCGCCGCGATATAAGTTAAATTATACCACAGCGACCAAGTCCAGGCATTAAATTGTTTTGGCGCATAGGCGCCAAAAAAGATAACCCCTGAGACCACCGCGCAAATATAGCGCCCAAAAATCCCCATCAGATACCCTTTAATCAAACCGTTTTTCTGATACCGCACTAATCCACCAATGCCCAAGGCGCCAAATGCCAGGATATAATCAATAAGCAGCTGCGCCGGATGAATCACGTACGGATCAAACATCAGATTGATCAGCCCCAGGCAAACCCCAGCCATGATGCCCCGCTTCGTCCCAAACAAATAAGCGCACAGCGCGATGGGCAACATCGAAAAAGCGGTAACGGATCCGCCCTGGGGCATTTTGAACAATCGGATCTGCGAGAGCACCATGGCCATCGCAATCATCAATGCTGAAATGGTCAATGCCCGGACATCAAGCGGCCGAGAATTGCCCGTCTCATCCCGATAACCGCGATCCATCAGCGAAAGTAACGCGAGCAGAACGACCACCGCCGCAACAATCGCGGTCTTGCCGATTCCCGCTTCAAAAAATCCCTGCAAATTCTTAAACATAAAAAACCTCCTTGATTTCAGGAGGGGCTGTGCTTCACTCCCCGCGCCGGCATTGTCCGGATCAGGTCATGAGGGTCAGGCATGTGCCTTTCTCAGCAAGAGCTCCCCTGTGATATTTAAAGCTTAACGATAATGTTAAAACTTGTCAATAACAGAAATCATTTGGTCACAATCATTCAATTATCCAACTCTCAGCACAAAAAACTGCTCCAAATTCAAAGGAGCAGTTTTTGAATACTGATGCTTCAATCGACTTTTGGCAATTCCGAAAGGCTGCCGCTCAATTCGTCATCGCCCGGAATCGTATCCCCCATGACGTGGTCGTTAAATTGTTCATAGGCCGTCATGTCAAAGAAGCCCGTGCCCGTCAGGCCAAAGAGAATGGTTTTGGCTTCGCCGGCTTCCTTGCTTCTGAGCGCTTCGTCAATAGCCACACGAATGGCATGCGCGCTTTCCGGCGCTGGCAGAATGCCCTCAACCCGGGCAAATTGTTCCGCGGCGGCAAAGACCGAAGTTTGTTCCACCGCCACGGCCTCCATCAGTCCGTCGTGATAGAGCTGGGAAAGAATCGGGCTCATGCCGTGAAAGCGCAGTCCGCCGGCGTGATTGGCCGATGGAATAAAGTCGCATCCCAAAGTATACATCTTCGCCAACGGCGTAACTTTGCCGGTATCACAGAAATCATAGGCAAATTTGCCCCAGGTAAAGCTCGGACAAGAGGCCGGCTCTACGGCCACAAAGCGATAGTCCTTTTCGCCGCGCAGCTTTTCTCCCATAAATGGCGAGATCAAACCGCCGAGATTAGAGCCGCCGCCGGCACAGCCGATGATCACGTCCGGCTCGATACCGTATTTCCGGCAGGCTGTCTGCGCTTCCAGCCCGATCACCGACTGATGCAGCACCACCTGATTGAGCACCGATCCCAGCACATAACGATAGCCTTCATGAGTTGTGGCTGTTTCTACTGCTTCAGAAATAGCACAGCCCAAACTGCCGGTGGTCCCAGGATGTGCTGCGTTGATTTGCCTGCCGATTTCGGTGGTCATCGACGGCGACGGGGTTACATCGGCGCCATAGGTGCGCATCACCTCCCGGCGGAAAGGTTTTTGCTTGTAGGACACCTTAACCATATAGACCTTGCAATCGAGGCCCAGATACGCACAGGACATGGAAAGTGCCGTCCCCCATTGGCCGGCGCCGGTCTCGGTGGTTACGCCTTTAAGCCCTTGCTTCTTGGCATAATAGGCCTGCGCGATGGCCGAATTGAGTTTGTGGCTGCCGCTGGTGTTGTTGCCTTCAAATTTGTAATAAATCTTTGCCGGTGTGCTCAGCGCCTTTTCGAGATTGTAGGCCCGAACCAACGGCGAAGGGCGGTAGGTTTTATAGTATTCTCTGATGGCATCCGGGATATCAAAATACGCCGTGTCATCGTCCAGTTCCTGGGCCACCAAATCGTCGCAGAAAACCGACGTCAAATCGTCAAAAGTGACTGGCTGTTTGGTTGCCGGATTTAATAACGGCGCCGGTTTGTTTTGCATATCGGCACGGACATTGTACCATTGTTTCGGAATTTCCGATTCTTCGAGATAAATCTTGTAGGGAATATGCTTGCTCATGTTTTTGCCTCCGCTGAATTGAAATACTGTCGATCGCCATTGCGAAAGATTGTAAATAAAAAGTCCCCGCAACACGATCTCAAAGGATCTGATGCAGGGACAGAAAATACACTTTGATTTCTGCGGTGCCACCCGGCTTGACTGCCATTATTGGGCAATCCACTTAGCGCATACGCGGACAAATCCGAATACGCCGTCTTTTGTTAACGAAGGGACTTGCTCCGTCTCCCATAATAGCGGATTGCCGTTCACAATCCGCGTTCCGGTCGCGCTGGGAAGGCCATTCATTCAAAATCGCACGCACTGTTTCGCACCAGCCAACAGCTCTCTGGATCAGCTTTATTTTGAATTACTTCTCTTCCGTTCCACTTTAAATTGTTTCTTTATATATCACAACACACACTTTTTTGTCAAGTTGGAAATCACTATCAAGCCAATATATCCGCCACAGCAAAACGATGATTCCGCGTTAAAATGCCTCGTAAACAAACCCCGGCGAGCTGAGCATGCTGCCGAACATCGAAAACAGATAAAGCACGACCATTAGGATGAAAAAATAAAGCGTGTAACGCCAGGAAATCGTCCCGAGAATTTTTTTAATTTTGCTGATAATAGGCATTAATTTTCTGATCAATTTGAAACCATCCTTCGTTCCAGGGATGAACGGCGTCCGTCGTGATGTACGGTCGATAATCGTATTTCGACAGCGAAACATACCTCGCGCCGTAAGCAGCCGCCATTGCCTTGACTCTGCGGTTCACCACACTGCGCTTATCGGCCGTCATTCCGGTATAGTCATACCAATAACCGTTGACCGGCAACACGAGCAGCATCGGCTTGATACCCCTGGCCTTGCAGATCTTTAAAAAGGCACGCAAATCGTCGTATTCCGCAGTCTTTTCCCAGTTTGCATGGGCGTGAGCCCCGGCCATCTTCGGCGCAAGCCTGGCATACTTGCTTCGCCACATTCTATCGGACATATAAAATGCATTGTTCGATCGTTTTTGGCTGGCTTTGCGCACCTGCTGCCAGACTTTTTCGCGCGCCATAAATTGTTTGAGATCTTTCGACGTCACAATGCCTTTCCGCCTCAGTCCCTGAACCACCTGCATCCGGGCTCTCTTCCGCAAGGGCCCGAGCACCTTCTCTACCGCCCGGTTGTGGGTATTGCGGTCTGCCATAAAGGTCATGGCCACTCTCATAGTAATATAGTCCGTGTCTGTGGCGTAACGCTTGCTGGACAGATACAGAAGACGCTGAAAAAGCTTCGGGTTTTTCCCAAGATTTACCTCATTGCAATTTTTTACAAAGCGACTCAGCTTCGGATCGTGCGCCAAAAGTTTCTCTGAACGTCTGGCCACGTACCGCTTAACATCGACTGGAATTTTCGGATTCTCCATAAAAGCCATATATTCTGTTTTGGAAAACCGCAGCGCATAGGCCTTTGATTTAACGCCCTTGCCCGCAAACCACGTCGGCGAAACCAGCAGTACTACTTTTTTACTCTTCACCTGATCGCCGATTGCCCCGAGTGCCACTGTGTGAAAAAGAGTCTGGTTGAAGGGACCGCCGATCGTCATCAGCCGAACATCCGAATGGGCAAATATATTGCGTGGATGATAGGCTGTGTTTTTGCCATGCCGAAATTCTGAAGAGCCAAACACGGCCATGGTCTTCTTTGCGATATTCATCCGCAGCCCGTTATAAGACAGATCTTTATAGCGATTGTCCCAGGTGCCAAACCGATGATCCTTCGCTTTAAGTCCGGTGCTCACGCAAATGGCGTGCAACCCCACAGCAAAGCAGCAAAACAACAGCGTCGCCACGCAAAACGCTTTGACTTTTCGCATCGTAAAAGCCTACTGTACCAAACGCTTTTTAACCTGAGCGATGATTTTATTCGGCGTGTCCATGTCTTCCCGGGCGACCTCTGATGGCGAGATCACGATACCGAAAGTCGATTCGATTTCCGTCAACAGTTCAGCATAATCCAAAGAGTCGAGCAGGTCTTCTTCCGTTAAATTAATATCCAAATCTTCCCGAACGACTTCGTCGCCGCATAATTCCTCTAAAATCGCCAAAATTTCTTCTTCCATTTTTTTCTCCTTCTTTCTTTGTTTTCCTTTGCTGCTCCGCATCTATTTTTCAGCCGTCGCATGCTTGCTGTCTTTCATCCGTTAAAGGTGGAGCAAAGCGTTCAAATGCCCTGAAAAAATCAAAAATCCAAACATGACCAAATTAAAAGTCACAAACCACGATATCACTTTAAACCCTTTATCTTTTTTGTGTCGCTTATAAAATTTCGATTTCTTCTGAAAGATCTCCGTTGCCGAGAGCAGCGCCCCGTGATACAGGCCATAGGCAATATAATAGGACGTGAGGCCGTGCCAGCAGCCCATGATGCCCATGTTGATAATAAACGCCACCGATGCTCGAGTCAATTTATTTTTAAATCGCTTCTTGCGAATCATGTTCATCGTGATGCGCGAAAACACAAAATCTCGGAACCAATGGGACAAGGTGATGTGCCAGCGATCCCAAAATTCTTTGATATCCGCACTCACAAAAGGCTTGTTGAAGTTGTCCGGCGTCTTGATGCCGAACAGATAGCTCGCCCCCACGGCCATGTCGCTATATCCTGCAAAATCAAAAAACAGGTAGAAACCGTAGGTATACATATAAATCAAACCGCCACGCAGGGAATGTCCCATGCCAAACCAAATCATTAACTGATAAAAGCCGGTCGCAATGGCTTTTTTATAGACCAGCCCCCGCAGGATCCTAAACAATCCAATCCCAACCAGATCGAGATATTCCGCCTTGGGCATCACCTGGCGAAGATCATCGTTAAAACGCCGACTGCGATCGATGGGGCCCGAACTGAGTGCCGGAAAGAATAGCAACAAATAAGCATATTCAAGAACGTCGACGCTTTCAATCAGGCCGTCATAAATCTCGATGACGATCTGTGCAGATTTGAACGTCATGTAGGAAATCCCCATGAACCGCAGGATATCATGCGGGTCGTGGGTGGCAATGAATACCTTGTTCAGTGCCAGGGGCAAAATCGCTAAGCCCAAAAACAGATGATATAGCTTGGCATTGCGCCCCTTTGTTTTGTGCACCTTCAAATAAATCTGAATCAACACAAAAGTATAAATCAGAAAGCCAATGAGGTAGGCCAGCGCCTTGGGATTGTTCCCCATGGCCATCCACACAAAAAACAACGTGACCGCCGCACCGTAATATTTGATGGGCTGCTCATGGACACCCAGCCAAATCGCCGGAAGAGTCAGCACCACAAGCCAAATAAAAAATAAATTATCGCCAAATAATTGCACGATGTAAACCTCTCGCCCTATCAGAGGCTTTGCGCCAGCTGTTTTTTGTCAATCTTGCCATTTTGGCTCAGCGGGAAATGGTCGACAAAAACCACCTGCTTGGGTACCATATAATTCGGCACGATCTGTTTGAGACCCGCACGCACCCATTTGCGTCCGGCATAGCCGTCGGCGAGCATCCAACCGTCCGGCGTTCTTTCAAAAACGTCGGCCTCCTGGATCGGATGAGGCGCCGCCTCGCGAATCACAAAAGCCACCAAATGTTTGATTTGATCGCCGCTTCGCTTGGGGACAACCGCCGCCTTAGCCACGCCATCAAGTTTAAGCAGGTTGCTTTCGATATCGCCGAGTTCGATGCGATAGCCGTGCCATTTAATCTGCTGATCCATGCGCCCTTCATAATAAAGCAATCCGTCCGGCCCGTAATAACCCACATCGCCAGTGCGATAACCCCGCACCGGCCGGCCGTTCAGGGTCGTGGTGAAAAAAACAGCAGCGGTCTTTTCGGGATTCTGATAATATCCCGGACTGACCGTATCCCCGACAATGGTCATCTCCCCCTTGTCGCCGGGTGCCGCGGGGCCGCCATCCTCGGCGACAATGCGCACCGCCAAATCCGGCTTGGGGACTCCGATGGGCAGGGCACCTTCCGCTGCGGTCATCGCCTTAGTGATGGACACTGCCGTCACGCAGACCGTCGTTTCCGTCGGGCCATAGGTATTAAACACCTGCGCCGCAGGAAACCGCGTCAGCAGTTTAGCCGCCGTTGCCTTGTGCAGTGTCTCACCGCAGAACAAAAACAAATCAATGCTTGGAAAGTGTGCGCTGTCAAAACAGGTTTCGCTTAGACAAACATCCGCAAAAGAAGGGGTCGACACCCATGTGTTGATCTTCCCCGCCTGAATATAAATCAGCATTTCCGGCACATTCTGCTGCAGTGGCTTGTCCACACACCACAGCGTTCCCCCGGTCACCAGCGAGCGGTAGAGATCCATCACTGACAAATCGAAAGAAAACGGCGCCTGATTGAGATAAATCTGAGGGGCGGCCATCCCATCATTGCCGATGCCGACGATCCAGTCCAAATAATGACCGAGATTACCGCCTGTAATCATGACCCCTTTGGGTTTGCCCGTGCTTCCGGATGTAAAAATAATATAATGGTTGGTCGCCGGATCGTAACAATTCATATAGGCCGCCGATTGCTCTGCCAGCACCTCTCTGATGGTTGCTGACGTCATCACCCGGCTGCTTGCCGGCACACGGCCATTCAGCATTTCCGTCGTCAGCACCACCGGATTGGCCACCATCTGAATAATTTCACTCACCCGCTCCGGCGGCATGTTGGTGTCCACGGGACAATAAGCTCGGCCAGAGCGGGCACATGCTAAAAAACACACCAGCATCAGCGGATCCTTGTGCCCGTAGACCACCACCGGATCCCGATTGTCTCCCAGAATGCTGTCGAGCCAATTAGCCAATTTCCCGGCATCGCGCCACATCTCATCGTAACACATGCTGCCCGACCGGGAGGAAAAACACAACCGATCACCATGGACCTGCACCATCGCCTCGATTTGCTTGATCACATTCATTGTCTTTTACCTTTCGTTATCCTGAATGATCGAGCATACCTGTGCTCTGATCTCTTCAATTTTTTTCTTGTTATTTTATCGGAGTCTATCTTATATCCGTTGTTATGGTGTGTCAATAAGATAATACAATTATTTAATATTTATTAAAATATGTTTTGATATTAATGTATTCTTTTGAATCGCTTTTTTGCATTGCTCTTTCTATTTTTCCCATGCGGTTATTTTTTAGATTTTTCGAGGATTACACCGTTTTCATTTCTCCTGATTCTGTTGTTTTTTCGCATCCGATTTCGTAGCTCTTTATCAATAGCGTTATCATCCCTTTTAAAAATCACTAAAGAATTTTACACTTTCTAACTTTTATAATATTATTGTCGTTTATTTCCCGTATTCTTTATCAATACCGCCATCAGTACGGCCGACCATTTTGTGTCACGATTTCATCTCACCCGGAATGCATAATCTAAAATGCCCGGACTTTCACGCTGTGGTGAAGGTCCGGGCATTTTTCGGTTGCATTTTTATGGCGCTTTCACAACACAGTTTCGTCTTTCTGTCGCCACGATGGACGCGAGAAGTCTTGGTGCGTCAATGATAAAACAAATCAAAATGATGTTGATAACTGCAATCATAGATACCCTCCTTTGTGTTTTATCAAGCTAAATTTTCGAATGCTTAAAGCACCAAAATCTGAAACATTTCGCAATTGATATACCATTTGAAATTTTACTAATTCGCAATTTTCCAAGTAGTAGTTTTATTTTTCATATCTATCAAAGTTTTATATAGCCTTTCTTGTCTCATAAGCTCTTCATGAGTTCCTCGTCGTTCTATTTTTCCATTGTTCAAAACGAAAATTTGATCGGCATTTCGTATTGTAGAAAGCTGATGAGCAATCATAATAATCGTCTTATTTTTCGTCAATTCCTCAATGACGGCTTTCAGCTTATCTTCATTTTCCGGATCCACATTCGCTGTCGCTTTATCGAAAATGACAATCGGCGCATCCTTCAGCATCGCTCCCGCAATGGAATTCGCTGTTTTTCTCCGCCGGAAGGACTGGCGCCGCCTTCTCCAATCGGGGAGAACTTCGATAAAATCATGACGCATAGCTTTTTTCGCAGCCTCTATAACTTCTTCCCTTGTGGCCTCTGGCATACCGAGCTTGATATTATTCTCTATCGTATCTTCAAAGAGATACACATTTTGAAACACCATAGCGATATTACTCATCCGATTCGGCAATATATATTCCTTAATATTCTTGCCGCCGATCATTATTTCGCCGGAGTTTACATCCCCAAAACCTTGCAATCAGATGAAAGTTGTCTTTCCGCTTCCTATCAGGCGAATTTAAGATCAAGCTTATTTCCTTATGTAATGGTGCTTATTCTGGATAAATCAGCCATAGAATGGGACCTATAATATTTGCGGTCATTTCAAGAATAATATATGCCAAAATCGTTTCCTTTGAATCGACCTGATCAACGATAATATTCCTTAGTTTTCCGGATGGGATATTCAAGACACTTTCTTTAGTGCTGTTTACCAGCGCTACAATCACATTTGTCAGCAAAATATACGCAAGCGGTCCAGAAATCACGCCTGACAGAGTTAATATAATAGAGCCTATATAATATTTTATCTATATCTATTTTCTCATCCATTTGTTACTTTCTCAGACCATATACAATCAGCGCTTTTCACTTTAGCTTTACCCTTAAAAAAGCTTATAATCAAATCTTCATTCCCTCTAACACAGATTTTTTTATGACCTTTCTCTGATATGAGATAAGCTGTGTTGCAAGTTTTAAATAACAACTCCAAATCATGTGTAATCAGAATAACCGGAACATCCTGTGTCTTTTCCTCTATAACAGAAGAAACCAACATCATTCTTTTATAATCTAACCCTGCAGTTGGTTCGTCCAAAATGACAAGTTTTGACTCTTTTAATAATGCAATCAAAAGTGCAAGTCTCTGTTTTTCTCCACCGGACAATTCATGTGGGTTCATCATTCGTTTATCCCACAATTCCAGGTCTATTAGATATTCCTTTATCTTCTCCAAATATGCCTCATCCGATTCCTTTTTTAAGGGGATTAACTCTCTTTCAACGGTTTCATAAAAAAACATATTTCCGCAATTCTGCAAACTTGCGGCAGTATTTTTCAGTCTGTTCTTTTGAGATGCCCCATAGGATACTTTGCCGCTTTTCATCGGCAAAAGACCGATGAGTTCTTTTGCCATCGTTGTTTTACCAATCCCATTTTCCCCAATCACCGCCATGCACTCTCCCCGGTTTAAGGAGAAATTCACATAATCTTTCAGCTGATAATCCTTATTCTTGATGAGTAACCCATCCACTTTAATGAGTATATCTTCACCAACTTTGGGTGCTGCGCTCCTTAAATTTGTATAATCAAAGCACCTAAGCATATTTTCTTTACGAACACTTTCATTTAAATCTTTTGGTAAAAAAATTTTTTCAAGGTGACCGTTTTTAAGAAGAATTAAACGATCTATCATATATTTCAAATAAGATAATCTATGCTCTGCAATAATGATTGTTTTCCCTTGATCTTTAAGTTTTTTCAAAATATCTTTTAGTTCTTCGATGGATGCAAAATCCAGATTCGCAGTTGGCTCATCTAAAATAACAATACTACTGTCATATACCAAGGTAGAGGCGATGGCTACTTTTTGTTTTTGTCCTCCTGAAAGGTCTCTTATTTTTCTTCCTCTAAGATCCGATATCCCGAGTTGCTGCATCGCATATTCCACTCGTTTTAGTAAGAGGGCGCGTTTCATTCCTGTATTTTCACCAACCAAAGCGATTTCATTTTCAACTTCATTAACAAAGAACTGTTCGTCAGGATTTTGAAAAACATTGCCAACATATTTCGCAAGCTCTCCGGTCTTATATTCATTGACGGATTTGCCCAATATCTTTATTTCTCCTGCCAAATTACCATCATATAATTCCGGAATCAGACCATTGAGTAATCTCATTAAGGTTGTTTTTCCAGAGCCGGATAATCCCGTTATGACTACAACTTCACCTTTTTCTACTGTAAAATTAATACTTTCTAATACCGTTTTGTCGGCATAAGAAAATTTATTGATATTTATTTCTGCAGCTTTTCCCATATCGCTATCCCTATAAATCCTATGCCGACGATCATCGCTGCATAATCACACCATGTTAATGATAAATCTGCATAAGAAGTTTTTTTACAATCAAACTCAATCCCTTTTGTGATCAATGCGCAAGTCAAAACATTGCCTGTTTCAAATGCTTTATAAATCATAGGTACTAAATACATTTCAATGCTATGTATTGGTTTCAGTATATTAAACGAAATATTTCTAACTTTTAATCCTTCTTTGATTTCATTTAGATAGCGTTTATATTCCGGTATAAAACGAATAAAAACGGAAACACCAATGCATAAATTATTAGGTAATTTAGTCTTTCTTAGCGATGCAATAATTTCTGAATTGTTAAAGTTCGTTGCGATCCCCGCCAAACTCCAAAGCGGAAATAACTTAATTACAATAAGTCCCATCGTATAAATGGAACCCAACCACCCATTCATTATAAAAATCTTTGATAAAATCTTTATTCCCGTGAACAAGAAAATATATACCAAGACAAAAGAAAATGCTTTTTTTGGACTTACCAAAAAAAGCAGAAAAAAACTAAAAAGAAGCATGCACCAGTATACAAGCATTTCGCTAAAAAGCAAAACGCTTGTATACATAATTATGAGAATGCCAATGGTCAATGGTTTTAATAGCAGACGATTCTCGAAGCTCATTAGGACAAAATATCCTTTTTCTTGCTGGTTTTATCGAAGAATTTTCTATTGACGTATTTCCCAAACAGTGTTCCAAGAATGGCCGCAACCATCTCTACAGACAATATAATGGCCATATTCTTCGGGTTGAAAAAGGTATCTTTTACCATTTGAGCTTTTTCCGTTGTGAATAAATTCGGAAACGTTTTTACTAATCCTTCTACACCTAAGAAAAGGATAAAGAAAAATCCATGCAGAGCATAGATAATCTGCGATACAACATACGAAACACCAATTCTGCCATCGTTGATATAATTGTCTCTATTGCCTATGCAAAGTTCTCCAAGCAAACCGGCTACAACCATAATGGGCAGCATTGGAATAAAGCCCATAATAGAATAAATGATGCCTGCTAATAAATAATAAATAAATATTGCTCCTCTTTTAGGAATTCTATGGCACATAACAAAATAAACAGGAGCGCATAATAAACTTCCTATTGAAACATGCACGAAAACCCCGTAAGTTCCAAATATTTGTGTTATCATTCCTGACGCCATACTGATCACAAAGCCTACAACTCCGAGCAAACTGACGATAATCACATCTTTTAATTTTAATTTCATTTATTTTTCCTCCCTTGCCATTTATCGAGATATAGTAAAATCATTTTTTTTACGATATCTTTATTCTCCTGAAATGATTCTTTGCTTCCTAAAGGTTCGAATGAAGCATATCCGATCAGTAAAGAATGGGTGAAGAATATTAAAAAACGATCCTCTAATATATCCTTTGAAATGCCTGAATCTTTAAATGCTCTATGAAGAATATCAATATATTTAATATTGAGTTTTTTATATATTCTCAACAGCTTCTGATCTCTCGCAATCCCCTCCAAAAGAATTGCAAATAATTCTTTGTAGTCATTATCATCAAAAATTTTAGCCATTATAAAATCAACAAAAGTATCTAAATCATGTCTTTCTCCTACCTTCAAAAAATTTCTCTCCTCACCATAATCAAGCCCCTGAGACATCATGTCATAAAAAATCTCATAGACATTTTTATAATAGTGATAAACTCCTCCAACCGACATGCCTGAACATACAATGACATCATCCATCGTTGTGTTAAAAAACCCTTTTTCTAAAATGATCTTTTTTGCAGCAAGTTGAATTTGGTTTTTTCTTACATCCTTTGATAGTCGCTTACTTGACAAAATTCCCTCCTCTTTTATCGAGGAAATCCTCGACAAAAATATGTTAGCATTTTCTAACTACCTTGTCAAGAGTCAAATTTTAGATACGTTATTTACTATCCCTTTTGTTTAAACCATATCGCTGAATTGAATAAAGCAACTGTTAAACGACATAAAAAAAGGGATTCGAAGAATCGTCTAGGTTTGAGCGGTTTGCCGGAATCCTTTGATTCAAAATCTTTTTATCCTTATTTATTCCCCACTCCTTGATAGAAGAGCGACGGTCTCCACATGCCCCGTTCCAGGAAATAAATCAAAAGGCGTCACTTCTTCCAAACGGTAGCCAGCGTCGGCAAGACAGCGGCAGTCCCGCGCTAAGGTCGACGGATTGCAGGAAACATAAACGATTTTAGGCACACCGCAGGCGACAATGGTTTCAAGCAGTGACTTGGCACAACCCTTGCGCGGCGGATCCACAACCACCACATCGGCCGCATCGCCGGCAGCCAGGCGTTCCGGCATGATCTTCTCTGAGCGGCCATAAAAAAACTGAATATTATCGATGTTATTTCGGCGGGCATTTTCTTTCGCGTCGGCAATCGCTTCCGGCACCGCTTCAATTCCCGCGACTTTTCGGGCGCGATCGGCCATACAGATGCCGATGGTTCCCGTGCCGCAATACAAATCAAATACCGACTCCCGCCCGGTCAGCCCCGCATAATGAATCGCCTGCTGATACAGTTTCTCAGCCTGCCCGGTGTTTACTTGGAAAAAGGAAGCCGGCGAAATCTGAAATTCCCGGCCGCATAACGTTTCTGAAATGGTCGGCGCACCAAAAATCACCCGGGTTTCTTCCCCCATAACGCGATTGCCCCGATTGGGGTTGATGTTAATTGAAAAACTAGCCAATTCCGGAAGACTTTCCCGCAGTCGGCGAGCTAATCTCTCCATATTCACGCCGGAAAGGGTCTTCGCGATTAAAATCACCATGATATCGCCACGGCGATTGGCGCGCACCAGAATTCCCCGCAAATTACCCGCGCCGCTATCTTCCCGATAAATCGGGATTTGCGAATCCTTTACCCATTGATTTAAAATCGAAATCAAATCATCATTCGGCGTCATCTGATTCAGGCAATGCGCAATCGGAACCACTTGATGGCTGCCCTTCGCATAGAAGCCGATCCCCTCTTCGCTGACTTTAAATTGTGCCTTGTTGCGATAATGCACAGACGAATCAGCACTCACCATGGCGCGCACTTTACCCGCAATATCCACAAAACCGCCAATATGCACAAGATCGTCCATCACCCGCCGCCGTTTTTGTTCAGTCTGAGCCGCGGCATTCAGATGCAGCCACTGACAACCGCCGCATTTGGGAAAATAATCACAAGGCGACGTTTGCCTGACCGCCGCCCTCACTTGAATCGCTTCTAACGTTCCCACCAGATATTGCCGCTTAATAACAGCAACCCGGATCCGAGCCCGTTCTCCCGGCAAGGCGCCGCCCACAAAAACAGTCAGCCCGTTGTGACGGGCGACCCCTTCACCGCGGGCTGTTAAATCTGTCACATCGACGACCAGACGATCGCCGATGTGATATGCATTTTTTTTCGTTTTATGCTTCACTTTTCTTTTGGATGATCTTTCATGAATTTTTTCATCTGACCAAAGGTTTCTTCGGAAATGATGTGTTCGATGCCGCAGGCATCATTTTCGGCCACAACCGGCGAAACGTTCAGCGCTTCTTCAAAAAATTTCGTAATGGTCACATGGCGGTCATACACGCGCTTTGCCGTTTCAAGTCCTTCTTCTGTGATGTAAATCCGCCCGTAACGCTCGTGCTTCACGAGTCCGCGTTCTTTCATCTTTTTAACCGCATCCGTCGCGCTGGCTTTGGTCACGCTCATGGCTTCTGCTAAATCCGTGATGCGCACGCCTTCATTTCCTTTTCGGTAATTCACATAAATTTCTTCGATATAATCTTCGACCGACTCTGTATAGCTGCTGCTGCTTCTTCCACTTGTTTCTGGTTTGTAAACCATATCGCTTACCTCTTGTTTCCTTTCTTCTGATGCATTGTTTCCGTGCTTGGTTCTGATCCTGGCTGTCCGCTTTTCGTTTGTCGTGCTTTTCATGTTTTGACTGATTCGTCTGAATGTGTCCCAGCAGTATCGGCGCGATCAATACATGTCGTCCGCGGCCGATCAAGTCGGCTCGCCCACAGGATATCAGCGCTTCTTTAACCCATTGATAATTTTTGGGGATCCCAGAACTGCAATAAGGCGCGCTGTAATTTTTTCTCCCGCCTTTTGGGCACATGAATTTCCTCCATCGTGAGCGGATCGTATCCCGTGTAATACATCGCCGTCGACAAAGATCCCGGCGTCAGATAAAAATCCTGAACCTGTTCCGGTTCCAGATGATGATCCCGCAGGTATTCACTGAGCGCTATGGCATCCGCCAACGTTGTCCCAGGATGGAAAGAAATGAAATACGGCACCAGGTATTGCTTTTTCCGGAACGTGCATTGATCTTTTTAAACTGCTCGGTAAATGCCTGATAAACCGAAAGATGGCTTGAGCATATGGCCCAACACCCGGTCCGAAATATGCTCCGGGGCCACCCGCAGTTGACCGCTGATATGATAGTCTACTATTTCCTGAAACAAATCGCTTTTGTGATCGGCCGTCAGAAAATCATAACGAATTCCCGATCGCACAAAGACTTTTTAACCCCGGGAATTTCTCGCATTTGCTTTAAAAGATGGCAATATTCCCCTTCGTCGGCATTGATATTCGGACAAACCTCGGGATACAGACATTCGCGATGGCGGCACGCGCCGGACTGTCGCTGTTTTTCACAGGCGAGGCCATAAAAATTAGCCGTCGGTCCGCCCACATCGTGAATATAACCTTTAAAAGCCGGAAGCTTTGTCATCATCCGAGCCTCTTTTAAAATTGCATCTGCGCTGCGGTGTTGAACAATTCGCCCCTGATGCATGCCGATGGCACAAAAGGCACAACTGCCAAAGCACCCCCAATTCGCCGTGACGGAAAACCGCACCTCTCCAAGACTGGTTACCTCCGGTCCGGGCGACCATTGCCGACCGGTATAGCCGCGGTCATAAACGTCGTCCATTTCCATTTCGGTCAATGGCATTTACGGTGCATTCTGCACAAAAACCCGATGGTCACACCGTTGATAGTAGGGAACTTCCACAAAGGGATCGTTACAGGCATAAATGATGACCGCCGCTTTCGCGAAAGCTTTTTTATCCGTCGATACCGCTTCAAAAGATGGGATTTCGATGCCGTCGTCCGGCACATAATCTAACAAAACCGCCGTCCCTTTGATATAAGTGATGTCGCGGATGGCAAGACCGGCATCCAAGGCCTCAGCCACCTCGACAATGGCCTTTTCTCCCATGCCATAAACCAACAGATCAGCACCGCTATCGACTAAAATCGAACGTCGCACCTGATCCTACCAATAATCGTAATGCGCAAATCGGCGGAGACTTGCCTCAATCCCGCCGAGGATAATCGGCACCCTGCCAAAGGCTTCCCGGATCCGGACGCAATAGGTAATGACGGCACGGTCCGGACGCCTGCCCGTCTTGCCTCCCGGTGTGTAAGCATCATCGTGACAGCGTTTGCGGTTAACCGTATAGTGACAGACCATCGAATCCATATTGCCGGAACTCACCAAAAAAGCCAGCCACGGCCGTCCAAAAATTTTAAATACTTCTGCATCTGTCCAGTCGGGCTAAGCCAGCATTCCCACACGATAGCCGCGATCCTTTAAAAAGCCGGCAATCATCACAGAACCATAAGACGAATGATCGACAAAAGCATCCCCTCTGACAAAAGCAAAATCTACTTGTTCCCAGCCAAAAGCAGCCATATCGGCATCTGTCATCGGGAAAGGTTTTTCCGCCGCGACCGTCATGCCAAACGGCCTCCTGTTATTTGTGTCAGCACAGGTGCCGCATCTATCATCGCAACGGTCGCAACCATAAAAACCGCCTGGGTCATTTCAATCGTGAGACCAATCTGATCACCGGTAATCCCCGCGAATTTTCGGTTGCAGTACACCATCAGCAACAGGTTTAAAACCACCGTAATCACGAAAGCAAGCAATAAAATCGGCCGCAGCCACCAGGTCAAACCGCCGATGAGAATCAAATAAACCAGTACATGACAGGGCTTGGCAATCTCTGTGATCCTCTTGCCTAAACCACCGCCGCCCTCGGCATAAGTCGAAAAAGCACAGGTCTGAACAGCACAATAGCGGCCGATCACCGGCATGAGAAAAAGCGAGATCGGCAATGCTTTAATGAGAACTTGATAACTGCCCCACATCGTGAAAAGCAGCAGGACCAGGCCAATGGCACCAAATGCTCCAAGGCGGCTGTCCTTCATGATAGCCATCATCCGATCGCGGTCCCTCGCGGAAAACAACGCATCCACCGTATCCGCCACGCCGTCGTAATGCAGACCTCCGGTGATCCAAATATAAAAAATAAGCAAAGCCACCGCTGATAAAGCCGTCCGCTGCCAATGACCCAATAACCATCCGGCAGCAAACATCGGTGCCCCGATGAACACGCCAATGACCGGCATATAAAGCATGCAATGATAAAACTCATCTTCTGATACTGACTTCAGTTGAATGGGCACGCGCGTGTAAAAAGAAATTCCGACAGCCAACTCTTTTAAAAATTGACGCATAAACTCCTCGTCTTTAAAATTTCGTTTGTACGTCCTAAAGCAAAGGGACTACGGCAATATTATACCATAGCCCCTTTTTTATTCAAATTCTATTTAAATCTGTTCATCATTCACAGCGCAAGTTTCCCGGCGATCATTTACTCATCCGGCAGGCCAAATTTATTATTGATTAATGCTGTTAGGCGATCCATAGCCGCTTGTTCATCATCGCCATTACATTCTAAGGTCACTTCATCTCCCTGGGACACCGACAAGATCATCACCCCCATGATGCTCTTAGCGTTGACCCGAGTTGACCCCTTACACACATAAATCTCGCTGGTAAACTCATTGGCCGTTTGCACAAAAAGTGATGCTGGCTTGGCGTGTAAACCGGCTGTGTTCTTGATGATAATATTTTCTGTTAGCACAATTACACCTCTCTAATTTATTCCCAAATTATTATACACGATTTCATTCGTTTATTCAAGATTGTTTGTCATCTATTTCACATGTTTTTTTATAAAACAGCTTTTTTCAAATTTGTTTTTCTAAATATGCTCTCGTTTCAAAAAGATCCGGCAGAATTTGCTCTGCCAGATTCTCCATCTCTCCATCCGGCGCCACCTGATCCGGCACCATGATTGGCCGGGCGTTTGCCGATGCCGCCGCTCGGATCCCATTATACGAGTCTTCAATAACATAACAGCCGTTCGACGGCAGCTGAACGGCCTTGGCAGCACTCAGAAAAATATCTGGGGCCGGTTTGGAACGCGCGATCATATCACCGCCGACAACGATATCAAAATAACCATCGATACCCGCGTCCGCCAGTTCCCTTTGCGCTAACGCGGCCCGAGTGGATGTCGCCAAGGCAATTTTCACATTTCGCTGCTTTAAAAATGACAGGATCTCCACCGCGCCGGGTTTTAACGGCAAATGCCCCAACGTTCCGTAAACGGAGAAAAAATACGTCCGAACCTTCGCCTTGTGCACATCATAGGGGAAATCGTCTCCGTAATGCTCGGCAAAGATTTTCTTGGTTGCCGCTTCATTGGTGCCGAAGCATCGCGCAAGTACCGCTTCAACATCGGGGATATCGGCGTCTGCCGCTACCTGCTGCCACCCTTTCAAAATAAGTTTTTCCGAGTCGAAAATCACCCCGTCCATATCGAACAAAACTCCCTGCGGCTTTTTGATCACATGATTTTTTTGCATTGGTTCTCCCCGCGCCTCTCTCTTAAAAGGCCATCCGAATCTGTCCGTCTGTCCAAGAGCGCTGATCCGCCTCGTGGATTTGATCCTCAGGATATGGGCGGCCGACCAGAAGCGGTGAGCTCGGATCGTGACGCGCCCGATTGCGGGCCACTGTCCTGGCATCGCTATTGGCATAGCAGTACCGACAGCCATGCCCGCAGGTATTGTAGGCCCCAATGTCTGCGCCAAGTAAGCAATCACAACCCGCGCGGGTGGCCGCCGCCTTTCCTCCGGGCACCTGCAGATGGATGCCGCAGGCCTTCTCCAATACGCGACGTATCATACAGCCGCCGGTATCCACACCGTCATCCATCAACTGGGTGCCCTCTGAGCAAGTCCGCAGTAACATGCCGTTTTCCCGGGTGATAGCGGCCATCTTCCTGCCGAGAACGACGCGTTCTTCTGGCGTTACCTCACGCACCTCAGGGAATTGCCGGCGCGTTTTCCGATACAAATCGATAAAAGAGATTACGCAGACGTCGGTATAAGGAGTCAGAAGATGCGCCATTTGTGCAAAGGTACGCAGATGATACGCCACCGTGTATTTTTCTGAGATAAAAATCGGATCGTAACGCCAATGCACGGCTTTTCGGCCCACGATTTTCGACAATGCGGCAAAATCAGTCATCACCTGCATTTTATCCGGCACCTCTGGCTCAATTTCCCGGCCGTAGGGGGTAATGGTGACAAACCAGAAGGTTCGAAATGCCGCCAGCGCCGTCAAACGCTTAAGCATCGGCCGGGGATTTTTAGTGCAGAAAGTCATCACGTCCACAATCCTGGGATCCAGGCGATAGCGCGTCACCTGTCGAGCGTTAAAGGGATTGCGTGCCATGACAAAGCCCTCCCGTACACGATTCATCCACCAATCGCTGAAAAAAGCTGGAATGTCGGTCCGACCGCCGGTATTTAAAATCATAGCCGCCTCCTTTCCGATCTATTTGCATCTTTCTGTTTGAAATGCTGTCATTATATCACAATTGTCAACGCCTGCCGTCTTTGCTATAATGCCTTTAAATCACTGCTAAAAGGAGCACAAAACGCGAAATGGATATTAAAATCACAAAAGATATGGGCATTTTGGATGCGATCCAACAGTATCCCGAAAGTGAAAAATATTTTTCCATGGTGGGCATGAGTTGCTTTGGCTGCATGGCCGCCCATTTTGAAGATATTGAACAGGGCTGTCTGGCCCATGGTATCGATCCGGATGTGTTCGTCCGCAATCTCAACTTCTTTTTGTCCGGCGATACCCCGACAGAAACCAATATCCCGGAAGCTTAACCGGCAAAATAAAAGACCGCAGGCCTGCGGTCTTTTATTTTGCTTTTATTCCTTGCCTTTTGCCAAAACACGACCTGTCTTCTTTTCATATAGAGGAAGGCCGTTTGCTTCTGTATAATTGCTTTCCGTTATTATATCTTCTGGTTCTGTCCAATCGTCTACCCCGCAGGTCATCATCGCGTGATAGCAATCAGGAAAATGTCGACAGCAATAGTAAAAACACTTTTCTCTGGACATGATAGTGCCCGCTTATTTTTATCTTTGAGGAATTCCGGCCTCTTCCAACGCAATCATAATAGCTTCAAAGGTATCTGACTGCCAGGCAGAGCGGCCGATAAATAGGCCATCGACATCCTGGCACTTTGCATATGGCACAGCATTGTTGATATTGACACTGCCGCCAAAGAGCAAGGGCACCATCTGTCCTTTTTCTCCATAAAGATCTATTAAGACCGATCGCAAATAAGTGTGTAATTTATCTACCACCGGTGACTCGGCCGGAATTCCTTCAACCCCAATGGCCCAGTAAGGCTCATAGGCCACCCAGATATGATCCAGATCCTCGGTTTTCACGCCATGCAAAGCAATTTTTAATTGTCTTGCCAACACTTCCGCAGAGACGCCATAAGTCTTTTCCTGCATGCTATCACCAATACAAATTAGCGTCGTAAACCCATGGCGCAATCCCGCCAGTACTTTTTGGTTGACCGTATAATCTGTTTCATTAAAATACTGCCGGCGTTCGCTGTGCCCGATTTCAAGTCGAAAATGCAATTACAACTTGAAACACCTTCTTTACAAATTCACACAACTACAAGTAAGATGCCAATCGACACTATAATCTTAATTTCAGTGCTATTTTTCTTGCCCTGTTACATATTTAATTCTGCCATGAATTTTGCGATACAAGTATTAATGGTGTCAAAATTACCAGTCATCCCACCTTTTGTCACTATGTGTTTATCGGGAAAATCTCCTGCAATAAGCACACCTTCAACTGCTAGCGGGACAGGTTCCGCAAGCAACTTTAATCCCAGTGTATGACAAGTTTTACAAACTGCGGCCGTTATATCTCCTTCGCCGATATATAAATACCTTGTATTGAAGGTATACATTCGACTATTTTATGCGCCATTTCAGCTATAGAAAAATTAATCGTGTCACTCGCTGTTTTATTCATTTTGACTGCATATTGCGATAGATTCAATCGATAATCAGGCTGGATACCATTCCCAGTCACACTAAATAAAGTATAGCGATCAATATGGCCGACAACAATTTTGACGACACGATCAATTTCCTTCGATTTAGATTCATCGTTTTCAATAAACTTTTCAGTTTTGATATACACATTGAAAACCTGCTATGTAAGCCAAAAGTTTTCCATCTGTGTTTCAGCAACTGGGTTAATACTTCCTTTAACAACTAAGATTTTTTATCTTTAGTTGATTTTTTTGCACGATTAATTTAGGTTCCAATATTGCTGTAAATGGTCCTGGATCAACAGAAATAAATTAATTCTGCTCAAAGTAACCGCTTCACCGATCGTATTAATATCTTCTTGTGCAATCGGCGTCGAAAATAATAATCCGATTTCTAATATTAGCCAAATGACTGATTTCATTCGCCAACCATTTTTTGCCGAGATTCAAGTCTCTAATGTGTATAGACGCAACCGAATATTTTATCTGCTGCTCAAATGATTTTTGAACTCTAGAATCTCGAATAAGAGTTTTTGGATCTAAAGCGACCTTTGTTTTATACAAAATGACTCTACCGAAAGACATGTAGCCACCTACGGTTACGCGCCCCGATGCTGGTGTGCAAAGAACAACAATAGACGTGTAATCATCCCCCAAAGCGTCTAACATAGCATCCGTCTCAGAGCCTAAATTTCCTCCTAAAGTACTATCGATTCACTTATTGAGGAATGCTAGCTGTTTATTCTTAAATAAAAAAGGTAGATTGTAAGATCAACTTGAACAACTGAATAAAAAGAAGATCCATAGAGACCCCTTTTGGCAGAATTAAGCTGCTGCACAAAAAACACCGAAAGGAGAAACCCATGGATCACTATGATTCTCCCATTGTTACACCCTGTCGCGAAAGAGGACAGCACCTGAAATTTGAAG
>NZ_JAYFFI010000016.1:0-46965 GCF_036289405.1 Pseudoramibacter faecis
TGGTGTAAGATGTTTGTAGTGACTCATAGTTTCTCCTTGAATATTGGATGTCTTTGCAAACACCATTATACCAAGGCTATGAGTCATTATTTATTTGTTGCACTTAGATTATAAATTCAAGCTTCATTTCCATAGCAATACTTTTCCATGAAATACTGTCGATTCACTTTGCCTCTTTGTACTCGATAGCCGAGCTTTGTAAGTTCTTGATTCATTTCGTTTATTAGCTGATATGCAGTTGTTCTACTGACTTCCAAAAAATCTTGAACTTCTTTTGCTGTCATGAATATCTTTTGCATTTTTAGCCCTCCTTTCAATTCATAGTTTTTGCAAGGTTCTGCATCCATGTCTTGAGATAGGACGAGCGTCAATCTAAATATCTTGCGTTTTAAAAGTTCGTATTTGAACTGTATATCCGTATTATAATAGTTCATTTTCGTTCTGTCAAGACTTATTATAAAATATTTTCTTTTATGCTTCCTAATATTAAGGCGTTATTTAAAATATCAAACAGAACACTTATGTTGTGTTTTATGATTATTTATGATAAAATGTAAAAGAAATTTTTAAGAGAGGAGTCCTAAAATGATTTCCGGTAAGAAATTAAAACAAATTCGTTTGTTTAGGAAACTAACACAGAAAGAACTTGCCATCATGTCCGGACTGACTGATGCTGCAATTCGTAATTATGAATTAGGAAATAGATCTCCAAACAAGGAACAATTAAGAAAAATAGCAGATGCACTTAACTGTGATATTTCTGCATTAATCGACCATGAACCGAATTCTATTTTTGAAATCATGCATATCATCTTCGACTACGAAAAGGAAATGAAATTCCGTCCCCTTGCAGGAAATGGTGAGACTACTGCTCTTTTATCCCACAATCCACATTTTGATGACTTTTTAGTCGAATGGGATGAAATGAGAAAGAAACACTATAACGGGGAAATTACAGACGAAGAATTTGAAGATTGGAAGTTGTCTTTTCCTAAGAAATCTCGTTTCTTGAAAAAACACAAATAGACACAAAAAGACCGTAACAACTAAGCTACGGTCTCATTTTTTTGTATTTTCTTGTAAAGCCACTGGGAGCTATTACTCAATTTATTCTTTTTGAAATCTTTACCCAATTTTGTCCCAGTTGTTCATTCGAACGGGCTATAACCCTTGAAAATAAGCCATTTTTAGCAAAATATCTCCTATTCAAACTCAATCGTTCCCGGGGGCTTGGACGTCAGGTCGTACATCACGCGGTTGACGCCCTTCACCTCGTTGATAATCCGGTTCATGCAGGTTTGCAGCACGGGCCACGGAATTTCCGCGGCCTCGGCCGTCATAAAGTCGGCGGTGAGCACCCCGCGCAGCACCACAGCATAGTCGTAAGTCCGGCCGTCGCCCATCACGCCCACCGACCGCAGGTTGGAAAGCGCCGCAAAAAACTGCCCCTTGCCGGTGTCAATGCCCGCATGGGCGAGCTCCTCGCGGAAGATCGCATCCGCCTCCTGGGTGATGGCCACCTTTTCCGGCGTCACTTCGCCCACGACGCGCACGCCGAGACCCGGCCCCGGGAAGGGCTGGCGATACACCAGATGCGCCGGAATGCCCAGCTCCAATCCGGCCCTGCGCACTTCGTCTTTAAAAAGATCGCGCAGCGGTTCGATCGGCGCCGCTTCAAAGCCGAGGTCCACCACCATTTCCTCGGGCAGGCCGCCGACATTGTGATGGGATTTGATCACCGCGCCGCCGCTGCCGACGCCGCTTTCCACCACATCGGGATAGATCGTCCCCTGGGCCATGTATTTAAAACCGCCCTGATCGGCCAGCTTTTTCGCTTCCGCGCCAAAAATTTCCACAAAGAGCGTCCCGATGATCTTGCGTTTCTGTTCCGGATCAATGACTCCTTTTAAGGCTTTAAAATACTGATCGCCGGCGTTCACCCGAATGAAGTTCAAATCGAAATCGCCTTCCGGCCCGAACACGGCCTCAACCTCGTCGCCCTCGTTCTTGCGCATCAGGCCGTGATCCACAAAGACGCAGGTCAGCTGCTTGCCGATGGCCCGGGAGAGCAGCACCGCCGCCACGGTGGAGTCCACCCCGCCGGACAGGCCGAGCAGCACCCGATCGCCTCCGATTTTTCCCCGCAGCGCCGCGACGGTGCTGTCCACAAAGGCATCCATCTGCCAACTGCCGGCACAGCCGCAGATATCGATCACAAAGTTGCGCAGCATCTTTGTGCCCTCCGGGGTGTGCACCACCTCCGGATGAAACTGCACCGCGTAGAGATTTCGCGCCGGATCCTCCATCGCCGCCACCGGAGAATTCGCCGTGTGGGCAGTCACCGCAAATCCCTTCGGCGGCGCCGCAATATAATCGGTATGGCTCATCCAGCAGGTCGTTTCCGGCATCACATCGGCAAATAAGCGGCTTCCGGCGCCGTCGATGGTCACATCGGTGCGGCCGTATTCACTGGCGGGTGCCGTCTCTACCCGGCCGCCGCATTGATAGGCCATCAGCTGCGAGCCGTAGCAGATGCCGAGGATCGGAATGCCGACTTTAAAGAGTTCCTGGGGATAGGTCGGGGAGGCCGGATCGTAAACGCTGTTGGGTCCGCCGGTCAGGATGATGCCCTTGGGATTCATCGCCTTGAGCGTTTCGAGGCTGGTTTGATACGAATGGATTTCGCAGTACACATGGCATTCCCGCACGCGCCTGGCGATCAGCTGCTTGTACTGGCCGCCGAAATCGAGAACGACAATAGTTTCCCGTTCGGAATGGGATTGGTTTGTCATGAATGCTCGTCTCCTTTAATGTCGGTCATGCGTCAATTTTGTCAAAGGCGTTTTGAACGGCTTGCGCCAAACTCGGCGCCGGATTGACGATCCGCGCCATATCGGCGTCGGTGCCCCGCATCGCCATCAGCGCCTGCACCTGCCCGAGGAGACCGCAGGCCTCTTCGCCGATGATGTGCACCCCGAGAATTTCCCGGGTTTCCCCATCGACGATAACCTTCACGAAGCCCTGCTTATCCTCGTCAAAGAGACTGCCGGGCTCGCTGCCCAGCGGCGCAAGGCCGAAGCGCACATCCTCATGGGCCGCGCCGGCCCGGCGGGTGTCGAGACCGATGGTCGCCACCTCCGGAAACGCATGAATGCAAACCGGCACCTGCGTGAAATCGATGGCGCGCGGTTCGCTGCCTTCTGCTTCGAGGGCGATGTTGTCCACCACCATCTGGGCCATGGCCCGCCCCTGATGCGCCAGGATGCACCGGCCCGTCGCTTCTCCAATGGCATACACATTAGGCACCGAGGTTCTGCCAAATTCATCAATGACGATGCGCCCCCCGTCGATATCGAGACGCAGAGCATCAAGACCACGGGTGTTCACGCGGTATTCCGAGGCGACGTAAATCGCCGACGAGATCACCGTGGTGATTTTGGGATAGCGGCCGTTTGCCGCCGGCTTCGCGTCGGTGTCCGCCAGTTCAATGTGAATGGTGCCCAGAGAATCTTTATAGATATCCACGGGCTTCGACCGGGTGTGCACGCCGATGCCGCTGCGCTTCATCTGTTCTTCCAGGCGGTTGATGATCTGAGCGTCGAGGCCCTTTAAAACATTGTCCGCCGCGGTGATGATGGACACCCGGGAGCCCATCGTCGCGTAAATCGAGGCCACCTCGCAAACGATAGGGCCGTCGCCGATGATCGTCAGCTCTTGGGGGATCTGGTCGAGATTGAAGATCGTCTTGTCGGTGATCAACTCGTCATAATCTTCCGTAAAAGCCGCCGGCTGGGGCAGAGTGCCCGTCGCCACGATAAGCTTTCGCCAGTTGAGGCGCCCCTGGTGGCCTCTCTCGTCCTTCACGTCGATAAAGCCCGGTGCCAGTGGGCGGCCCGCGCCTTCAAACACGCGCACGCCGGCATCCATCAAATCGCTGCGCAACACCGCCGATTCGTAATCCACCGCACGCTGCTTTTCACTCCCCATTACCTGCATGTCCAGGGACAGCTTGTCAACAACAATGCCCTTGTTGCGCCTTGCGCCGATGCAGGATCGGATCAGTTTAGCGTTTTCGTAAAGGAATCGCGCCTCCACCGCGCCGCCGTACAAAAATCCGCCGCCGAAATTTTCCGCGACCAGCGCGGTTTTAAAGCCCTTGCGGCCGGCCGCAATCGCCGCGGCAATGCCGGCCGCACCGCCGCCCAGCACGACAACATCAAAATCCCGTTCGGAATCCGGGTCGGCCTTGGCCGCCACGCCAAGATTGATGATCTTGGTATAGTCCGGGGCCATCTCCGGATTAAAATCGGCCGACGCCAATACATCTGCCGACACCTTGGCGGCAAGTCTCCTTCGATCCCGGCTTCTCACTAAATCCGCTGCCGCTGCAGACGCTTTATCGCTTCCGGCAGTGGCATCCGGCATTTCGACGCCGTTCGGCGCACCTGTGCCCGCTTCGTCTGCCGAATCTGCTTTGGCGGTCGGCCCATCCGCCATCGCCGTTTCATCGATTGATTCTTCTGGTAGCGCTTCCGACTCGGCCGATGCCTTTAATCTTTCAACCGCATTTGCCGCGTCGCTTTCCGGCTCAGCGCCGTCCGCCGCGGCCTTTTGTGCCGCCTCCCTGATATCGCGGCGCAGGATGCGCCCCTCGGGACCGCTGCCGCTTTCAATCTTATGATAATCCACGTGCAGCTTTTCGGCCAGTTTTCGTGCCAGAGGCGAAATGCCTTCATCTTCTTCGGCGGTCGGCTCCTCCGGCAGGCTTTCACGCACTTCACGTGCCTGATCTTTGTGCACCCGCTTTTGGACTATGCGTTTTTTTTCAAGGTAAAGATCAATGTCTTTCTCGGTGATGCGCCGATTCCCGAAAAAACCATCCAGTTTGCTGAGATCGATGCCCTTTTCCCGGGCGTAGCGGCGGGCCGCCGGGGTTGAGCGCAGATTGTTTTCACGAGAATGAACATCCCGTTTACGCTGCCCGAGATTTCTCAAAGAAAGCCGTTCATTGCCCTTCGGCTGATTTTGATCTGTCATGCTTCGCTCCTTCCCGCAGTTTATAAATCCAACAGGTCGTCAATGGCCTGAAGCACATCTTCTTTTTGAGGGGCAACCACATCCTGCAGTCTGCGGTTGTAGGGCATTGGCGTATCGAGACCACACAGGCGGATAATGGGCGCCTCGAGATAGTCGAAGGTGTCGCTTTCGATCACCGACGCCGCTATTTCCGCGCCAATACCGCCCGTCTTACTGCCTTCGTGCACGATCAGCAAGTGCCCAGTCCGCTTCACCGAGGCGAGCACCGCGCCGATATCCATCGGCGCAAGGGTCATCGGATTGATTACTTCCGCCGAAACATCGTCCCGCTCAGCCATCGCTTTGAGCACCGTCACCAGCGAGGCGCCCCAGGTCACAATGGTCATGTCGTCACCGGAATGTTCCACATAGGCCGTTTCCAGCGGCAGGGTATAATCCGCATTGGCCGGCACCTGACTTTTAAGGGCCATTAAGTCCTGATTCATCAAAAATACAACCGGATTAGGGTCGGCAATCGCCGATTTGAGCAGCCCCTTGGCCTGGGCCGGCGTCGAGGCCGCCACGATTTTAAGCCCGGGGATCTGCGCGAGAAGCCCTTCCAAGGTCTGACCGGCCTGACGCACGCCGTCGCCAAGCCCCGCCGGAATGAGCAATGTCAGCGGCACATGATACTGGCCGCCAGAGGTATAAGCGGTGCGCGCGGCTGCGTCAATGATTTCGCCCAATGCCAGCGCTGCCTGATCCATCGAGCGCAGCGCCACCACCGGGATCAGCCCCGTCATGGCCGCCCCCACGGCACAACCCACCATTGCCGATTCGCTGACCGGGGTATCCATCACTCGAGCTTCGCCGAATTCCTGAACGAGCCCCAGCGTCACACCGCCGCCTTGGCGCACATCTTCACCAAAGATCACCACGGCGTCGTCAGCAGTCATCACTTCTTTCAGCGCCAATTTCAGCGCTTCTTTATAGGTCATTTCTTTGAGTTCCATCGTCCTGCCTCCTTATGCGAAAACATCTGTGATCACTTCGCTCACCGTCGGTTCATCGGCATTTTTTGCAAAATCCGCTGCTTCCTCCACCGAACGCTTGGCGTTTTTCTTAAGCTGATCAATCACTTCAGGGGCCATTTGAAAATCCGACTGCAGCTGTTCTTCAAATCGGACAATGGGGTCGTTCTCCACCCAGGCTTCCACTTCTTCCTTGGGGCGGTAAAGCTGGAGGTCCGCCGTGTCGTGGCCGCAAAGGCGATAGGTCTGCGCTTCGATCAGCGCCGGGCCGTTGCCTTCTTTCACATGGGCCCGCGCCTGATCCACTGCGGTAAACACCGCCACCACATCATTGCCGTCCACAGTAATGCCGGGCATGCCATAGGCATGGGCGCGGTCGGCAATGTGTTCACCTTTCATATGGTCTTCAATGGCGGTGGTTCCGCTGTAAAAATTATTTTCGATGAAGAAGATCACCGGCAGCTGCCACACCGCCGCGAGATTGAGCGCTTCGTGAAAACTGCCTTCATCGGCTGCCCCGTCTCCGCCAAAACAGAGCACGGCGTTGCCGGTTTTCTGAAGTTTCTGGGTTAGCGCCGCGCCGCAGGCCACGCTAAATCCCTGACCCGGCACATCCGCCGCGCCCAGATTCCGCACCGAGGCATCCGCCAGGTGAAGCGAGCCGGCTTTGCCGCCGCAGAGACCGCTCTTTTTGCCCAGCACCTCGGCCATCATCCTGCGCACCTCCATCCCAGAGGCGATGGCCTGTCCGTGACAGCGATGGGTCATCGTTACCCAGTCGCCGGCATCCAGCGCCAGGCACGCGCCGATGTCCGAGGCTTCCTGTCCGATGGCCAGATGCACCGAGCCGTTTAAAGCGCCGTCAGCCACCAATTCCCGGATTTTCTCTTCAAAGAACCGCACCTGGTTCATGCGGTAATCCATTCTCGCCAATAATTCTTCATTTAATTCCATAGCAGGACCTCCCATTGACTGTCGTATGACTGTCTTGTTCACTGATTCGCTGCGCATTGCGCATTGCGTTGTTGGATATGCCTGAGCCTGTCGCGTCAGAGCTATGGCCGAACGGCCAACACGGCGCCAGCGATCATCAGATCCTCCGGCGTCGTGATTTTGATGTTATTGTAATAGCCGCGGACGATGGTTACCGGCTCGCCGTAATGCTCGACCAAAGATGCATCGTCTGTTGCGGCCACCCCGTCGGCTGCGGCCTTGGCATAGGCCGCCATGATGAGTGCATAATCAAAGGACTGCGGAGTCTGCACCTCGTAAAGGGTTTCCCGGTCCGGGGTGTGATCCACAACCGCTGTGTCATTCTCCCGACGCACCACCTTGATGGTGTTTTTGGCTGGCACCGCCACCACCGTCGCTTTGGTGCGCAGCGTCTCTGCAATGCACTTCAAAATGAGCTGCTGGCTGATCAGCGGGCGCGCCCCGTCGTGGATCATCACGAGATCGCAGCGAGGGTCCGCTCCCTTAAGCCCGTTGAGCACCGATGCTTGACGGCAGTCTCCGCCGACCACGGTCTTTAGTTTTCGGTAACGCCGTCTCGCCATGACCTCCCGGCGAAAAATATCCCGCTCGTTCGCGTTGATGACGACGACAATTTCGTTCACCAGTTCACAGGCCTCGAAGGCATCGATCGCGTAAGAGAGGATCGGCTTTCCGGCAAGGGTCAGATATTGCTTGTTCATCGCGGCCTTCATGCGGCTTCCCTGCCCTGCAGCGGGAATCACTGCCGTGATAAAATGCCGCTTGCCGTCTGCCGTTCCAGCCCTTGCCGTATTTTCAACGCGCTCAGCTTTCAAATTTGGCCACCCTTTCTGTTAAAGAGGCATCTGCCGTCTCAAAGCAAATGATTCGATTCGCGGCATCCGCCGGATCCCGGCGCAGGTCAATGGCCGCCAGCGGTGCGTAGCCTTCATTGAGCAGCAGATCCGGCCATTCCACAAAGATCAGGGTTTCATCTGCCAGAAAATCCTCAAAGCCGATCTCCATCAACTCGTCCATATCCTCCAGCCGATACAGATCCATATGATACACCGCATCCTCATCACGGCCGTATGCGTTCACCAGGGCAAAGGTCGGACTGGTCACCCGGACGTCAAGCCCAAGCCCCGATGCAATGCCCCGCATCAACGTGGTTTTGCCGGCGCCCAAATCCCCGGTGAGATACACCAGTCCGTTCCTGCCCGTCAGTGCGCGGCCCAGGACTTCGCCCAAATCGGCCGTCGCTTCCGGCGATGTGGTTTTAAAAAATTTTTCCATAAACTCTCACGAAATTTTGATTCCCCGTTCTTTTCTCAAACAGAGCATTCTTTTTCACACGGCTTTGCCATCTGTCGGATCGTCTTCGTCGATCACCGTGTAATCTGCGTCCACCGTGTTGTGGCGGCCGCCATCCCCCGGCGGATCTTTGCGGCCGCTCGGTATGATAAACGACAAAGCGATATAAACAGCGATCGCCGCCACCGTCGATGCCACATTGAGCACCCAGGGCAGCGTCACCACGACGAACACCAGCCGGATGAGCCAGGGAGAAATATCAAAGTACTCTCCGAGCCCCTGACACACACCGGTCAAAACACCCTGCTCGCGGTTGCGGTGCAGCCCCTTGAAGCGGCGCATGGGTCACTCCTGAATGTAGTGGCCCATGAAGTGCCCGATGCGGCCCATGGTGTCCTTGAGCTGGATGGGACTCGGCAGAAATACGATGCGGAAATGATCGGGTTCCGGCCAGTTAAACCCGGAGCCCTGCACGATGAGTACCTTTTCCCGCTTGAGCAGATCCAGGGCAAACTGCACGTCATCAGTGATATTAAAGCGCGGCGTGTCGATCTTCACAAAAGCATACATCGCGCCGTCGGGCTTCACACAGGACAGCCCCGGAATCGCGTTGATCCCTTCGTAAACAATGTCCCGCTGCTGGTGCAGTCGGCCTTCCGGCGCCACCAGATCCCCCACGCTTTGGTAGCCGCCCAGCGAGGTTTGAATCGCGTACTGCGCCGGCACGTTGGCACACAGCCGCATCGAGGTGAGAATGTCGATGCCCTCGATATAATCTCTGGCGTCGTCACGATTCCCGGAGAGCACCATCCACCCCACGCGAAAGCCCGGCACCCGGTGACTCTTGGAGAGCCCGTTGAGGGTGACCACCAAGGTTTCGTCGGTCATATTGCCCAGATGATAAAAAGGCTTGTCGTCGTAGATAATGTGATCGTAAATTTCATCGGAAAAAATAATCAGATCATTTTCCACGGCAATCTTCACGATATCCTCAAGGATCTCCTTGGGATAGACCGCCCCGGTGGGGTTGTTCGGGTTGATGACGACAATGCCCTTGGTCTTCGGCGTGATCTTGGCGCGGATATCGTCGAGATCCGGATACCAATTGCTGGCTTCATCACACAAATAGTGCACCGGTTTGCCACCGGACAACGCTGTCGAGGCCGTCCACAGCGGATAGTCCGGCGTGGGGATGAGCATTTCGTCCCCGTCGTCGAGCAGTCCCTGCATGCACATGGTCACCAATTCGCTGGAGCCGTTGCCGATATACACATCCTCTTCGGTGAGGTCCATGAGGCCTTCAGTTTGATAATACTGCACGATGGCCTTGCGCGCCGGAAACAGCCCCTTGGAATGACAATAGGGCTCGGAATCCTTTAAATGCAGGCGCACGTCGCGAATCACTTCGTCCGGGGCGTTCATCTGGAAGGACGGCGGGTTGCCGGTGTTGAGCATCACGATGTCGATGCCGTCGCGCATCATCCGGTTGGCTTCCTCCACCACCGGTCCGCGAATATCGTAGCACACGTTGTCCAGCTTGTGGGATTTATAAAATTTTCTCATAATTGACTGACTTCTTTCTATAACGATCCTAATATGGTTCCATCTGGCTTTATTGGACGATTGTTCTGATCATTGATCTGCCTGCGATGCGCGCCGATCACTCGCAAGGTTCGGCTTTGTTCATGCGGTCGATCACCCGGCGATAGCCCCGGCCGTGCTTGAGGCACTTGTTGACGCGGCTGATGGTGGCCGAGCTCGCGCCGGTGGCTTTTTCCACATCGATAAAGGTTTTGCCGGCTGCCAAAAGCTCGGCGATGGTCAGCCGATTGGCCATGTCCTCAATTTCCTTGATCGTGCACATGTCGTCAAGCAGATCATTTGCCATCTGCGCATCCTCTATCGATAAAAGCGCCTGCACCAGAGCCTCTCTTTTGACTTCCATAAACTTACCTCTGTTTCTTCACAATTAAAAATATTTACTATTATACCACTTCACTGTCACAAGTTAAACCGTTTTTCTCTGGATTTGTCGTGGGAATGCCCCGGCCTTATGTTATAATAAAAAAAATTCAGCCGCCGAACGCGCTGGTGCTCATCCGCCGCGCATCAGGCTGACGATCGGCGCTGCCTCGGCAAGCGTTTGCCCGCTGCGCCTTCGAATTTATTTTTAGGAGCACTCAATGAAATTATACAACACGATGACCCAACGAAAGGAAACTTTCGTGCCCATCGAGCCGGGCAAGGTCCGCATGTATTCCTGCGGGCCCACGGTCTACAATTATTTTCACATCGGCAACGCCCGCCCCTTCATCGTTTTTGACGTGCTGCGCCGCTTTCTCGAATACATCGGCTACGATGTGACCTTCGTGCAGAATTTCACCGACGTGGACGACAAAATCATTCACCGCAGCCACGAAGAAAACTGCACCGCCAGGGAGATCGCCGATAAATACATCGCCGAATATTTCAAGGATGCCGACGCCCTGGGCATTCACCGCGCGACGGTGCATCCCCGGGTCTCCGACACGATGCCGGAGATCATCGCGATGGTCAAGACCCTCGAAGACAAGGGCCTGGCCTATAACATCGGCGGCAATGTGTATTACGCGGTGGACCGCTTCCCGGATTACGGCAAGCTCTCGGGGCAAAACGTCGCCGATCTCGAGGCCGGCGCCCGCATCGACGTCAACGATGAAAAGCACAGCCCTCTCGACTTCGCCCTGTGGAAGAAGGCCAAGCCGGGCGAGCCCTATTGGGACAGCCCCTGGGGCCAGGGCCGGCCGGGCTGGCACATCGAATGCTCGGCCATGAGCCGCAAATTTCTGGGGGAAACCATCGATATCCACGGCGGCGGCCAGGATCTGATCTTTCCCCACCACGAAAACGAGATCGCCCAGTCCGAAGGAAGCTGCGGCTGCGAATTCGCCCGTTACTGGGTGCATAACGGCTACATCAACATCAACAACGAAAAAATGTCCAAGTCCAAGGGCAATTTCTTCACCGTTCGAGACATTGCTGCCAAATACGACCTCGAGGCGGTGCGCATGTTCATGCTGATGGCCCACTACCGCAGCCCGGTCAACTTCTCCGACGCGCTTTTGGCCTCGGCGCAAAACGCCCTCGAGCGCCTTTACAACGCGAAGAACCAGATGATTTATCTGACGGACCACACCAAAAACCGCAAGCCCTCCCCCGACGAAGCCGCCTGGATCCAAGGCCTTGCCCAATACAAAGACGGCTTTATCGCCGCGATGAACGACGACCTCAATACTGCCGACGCCATCGCCGCCATGTTTGAGCTGGTGCGCGCGGCCAACACCGCCCTGTCAGAAGCCTCGCCCAGAAGCGCCGTCACTGCCGCCCTCGGGCTTTTCCGGGAGCTTGCCGGCGTGATCGGCCTGGCCGAAAAGGAACCGGACAGCAATCTCGAAAGCAAAGTGGAGGCGCTCATTGACGAGCGGCAGGCCGCTCGCAGGGCCAAAGACTTTGCCCGTGCCGACGCCATCCGCAACGAGCTTGCCGCCCGCGGCATCGTTCTGGAGGATACCCGGGAAGGTGTCAAATGGCACAAGGTGTAAGCGAGAGAACCGATATCGCGGCGCACCTCACTCGGATTTACGCCCCCGAAGAGGCCCGCCGGCTGAGTCCATTAACCCTGGCCTATATCGGCGACGCGGTCTATTCGGATTATATCCGCCGCTACCTGATCGCCCGGGGCCTGCAAAACGTCAACCACCTGACCCGTCTGGCGGCGCGCTATGTGCGGGCCAGCGCCCAGGCCGCGGCCATCCGCCAGCTGCTGCCGATTCTAACCGAGTCGGAACAGGATCTGATCCGCCGGGGGCGCAACACCAAGAGCATTCCCCCGAAGCATGCGGATAAGATGGATTACCGCTATGCCACGGGACTTGAGGCGCTCTTCGGCTACTTGAGTCTCACCGGCGACACCGCGCGGGAACGCGAGCTGATGGCGCGCACCATCCACGCGACGGAAGCCGTTTGGGGAAAGCCATCATAGATCATACGCAAAAAAACATCTCTTTTGAGATGTTTTTTTGTACAACCTATATGCCGATTATTTTAATTCGATCAATAACACTGATGATATCATCCTCTAACTCTTTTTCATAGACGCTGTGAGCAAACAATCGGGCCACGCAACACCAAACCTCAGAAAAAATCAACATCTTTAGATCACAGCATCTTTCTGCAATTTCTTAATCTTTTCCTCTGAGTATCCCACAAGATCAGTCAAGACCTCTTTGGTATTTTCGCCCAGAATCGGTGCCGAGAAGCGAACTTCATCTTCGCTGCCATGGAATTTGATTGGTGTGCCCGGGATTCGGATGTTCTCTCCGATTCCATGGTCATGCACTGCCCAGAGCATATTCCGACTCTTAACCAGCTCTGACTCGCAGACCTGCTGCATGTTTTTGATCCGCCCGAAAGGAATCCCTGCCCCGACGATCTGCTCTTCAACTTCACCGACTGTAAATCTTTCCGACCAGGATACGATTTCTTTCTTCAGTTCTGCACAATTAGCTAAACGCTGGGCATTCGAATTGTAACGTTCATCTTCTGCCAATTCTGGTTTCTCCATTACCTCACAGAGTCGTTTCCAAAATTTGTCTGTTCCGCATGCCATTACAAATTCCCCATCCTCGGCCGGGAAGGAATCAAATGGCGCGATACTCGGATCCCGATTCCCGGATGGGCCTATCACGTTGTCATTGACCGTATACTCTACCACACCGCTTTCCAGTATCGAAAAGATTGTATCAACCATCGATACATCCAAGCGGCGCCCCATTCCTGTTTTTTGTTTTTGGTAAAGAGCCATAATTATTCCCAAAGCAAGATAGGTCCCGGAGTAATTATCCGCGATCGCCGGCCCCACCTTCACCGGCTCGCCGGGGAAGCCCGTCATGCTGATCATACCGCCTTCCGCCTGTGCCACAACATCATAGCAGGGCAGCTTCGCCATTGGCCCTTCCAACCCGAATCCGGAAATAGAGGCATAGATCAGACCCGGATTAACCTCCTTAAGCACCTCGTAGCCCAGTCCCAGTTTTTCCATTGTATCCACGCGGAAATTTTCACAAACTACGTCGATCTTTCTGACCAAATCCTTAAATATTTCCTTTCCTTCCTCCGATTTCAGATTAAGGGTAATTCCTTTTTTATTGCGGTTGATATAGCCGAAATATCCGCTGGCGCCGTTGCGAAGTGGCGACCAGTCCCTGGTCTGGTCGCCCCTTCCGGGAACCTCTACCTTGATGACATCCGCACCATGATCGGCCAGATGCATGGTTGCAAACGGTCCGCTGTAAGCCTGGGTCAGATCCAATACCTTTACGCCCGCCAAAGGTTTCTCTACGTAAGTCATGATTTTTTACTCTCCTTTAATTCCTTCGCTCGCCGCGTATCAGGAGCAACGCCTGTCTGGTCTTCCCTATCTGTTTGTGGCGCTGCCGCGAGATTTTTATAAAACCTGCCAAAGGCATGATCCGCATAAAATGCTAGGCAGGTGGCCTTCTGATCCGTTGCTTCTACAGCATGCTGAATTTTGCTGATATCCTGTTTTCTGGCTACCACAATGACTTTCTCCGAATCCTCCGCGATCACATCTCCATTTACCGCTCCATGAATCTCATTAACGATCTCGGAAACCTTCTCAGAACAGATCACCGCTATGCTCTGCACCTTGCCGCTGTACATCACCAGGTTGATCACGACGACACACACGTACAGGTCTATCAGTGAATAAAGCAGAAGATCCCAATCCTTAAGGAAAAAGGAACCGATCGTGATAATGATAAAATCGCCCACCATCAGAATATTTCCCATCGGAATATCCGGCCGTTTATGATTGACAATGTGCCCGATAATCGTTGTTCCGCCAGTGCTGCCGCCAGCGTCTAAAAGCATGCCAAGGCCCACGCCCATCACAACGCCGCCAAAAATTGACGCCAACAAAACATTATTGGTAAAAGCGGGCAAAAACGCTAACCCATCCATCATCAGGGAATTAAGCAGTACCGTCAGGCCGGTATAAATCAAAATTCTTTTCCCCAATATGACCGTAGCCCAAATGACCAGCGGAATATTGACGATCAGGTTCAACATTCCAATCGGAAAACCCGTGAGGGCTTTGACGACGACCCCGATTCCTGTGACCGATCCGGGAATGATATGTGCCGGATCAATAAACAGCACAACCGAGAGCGAGTAGATAAAGCATCCTATCATTATTTTAAAGATGTTTTTTAATTCGTTTCTCAAAAACGTCTTATCTTTCATATCCCGTTCTTCCCCGCCTGCTCCTGTTCTTTATTTGATCTTTATCGCCCGATCGTATCCGCCCTTAAAGCATTCATAGTTGCCTTTAAACTTTTTATTCAGACAACCGAGCAATAGTTCCTCGTTTGACACATCAATCAGGTCACAGCCTTTTGCCATGGCCCCAAGCAAAGCCAGGTTTGCCCCACGCGCATTGCCGACTGATTCCGTTACCGCCTGCGTGTCAATTCCAAGCACCTTCACATTATCCGGATATTGCCGCTCGCCAAACAGCGTCGTGTTGACAACCACCAGTCCGCCATCTCTGAGCTGGTCACAATAGGTGTCATAGGCATGCTCTGTCATGCAGCACAAGATATCCAGACGGTCCGGGTAAGGACTTCCAATCGTTTCTTCTCCATCTTCCACAACCACTCTGCAAAGTGCGCTACCTCCGCGCATCTCTGCGGAATATTCACTTGTCCAGCACACATTTTTGCCTTCTTCCGCAGCGATCTGGATAAGCATTTTTCCAGCCGTTAAGACGCCCTGGCCACCGATACCGGCAAACATTACATCAGCCATTATCTATTTCCTCCATTATCCACATAGATTTTCACCGGGAAAATTTTTTCGTTTTCATTTTTGACTTTCGCCATTGCGTCAACAGGACTGAGTTTCCAATTTGTCGGACATGTCGAAAGGACTTCGATGATTGAAAATCCTTTCTTATCCCGTTGATATTCAAATCCCTTTTTAATCATTTTCTTAGTCTCATTGATGTGCTTTGGATCATAGAGGCCCCCCCTTGCCGCATAGGCAATATCGTAATTAGAGATAATGTTTAGCATGTCAAAAGGCTTACCGTTGATGTCTTTGTCGCGTCCCTTTTTTGATGAAACCGTCTTGTCCCCGATCAATGTGGTCGCTGGACACATCTGACCTCCGGTCATCCCAAAAATACCGTTGTTGACGACGATCATCGTGATCGGGATATCCCTCTCCGCTGCAAAACAAGTCTCTGACAAGCCGATCACATAGGAGCATCCATCACCGGCATGAACATAGACATTCGCATCGGGAAGGATTTTTTTAATCCCGGTCGCCACGGCGGCGCATCTGCCGTGAGGACCTGCAATCCCATCAACATTCAACGCATCAATCGACCAGTAGGCACAGGCAATGTCCACCACCTGAACCGTTTTCTTTGCCAAACCAAGTTCCTCACAGCACTCTGCAATCAATCTTTGGATGATTCCGTGGCCACAGCCGCCGCACCAGCCAACCTGCCGTCCAATCATTGCTGGTTTTTTTCTTGCAATTGCCACTTTAAAGCACCCCCAGTTCTTTCTCGTTGCCAGCGAGCACACTTTTGCAATACGTCACCAATTCGGTTGTCTTTGCAACATATTTGCTGGTCAGGTATCCATAGACCGGATACTGGCATTTCGTCGCAAGCATCAGATCCTGGCCCATCTGTGCCGAAAGGCTCATCTCAACGGTCACAAAGCCTTTCAAACCTTCCGGAAGGTCCGCAAATGCTTTTTTAAGATACGGCCAGCAAGAAATCGGCCGGATCAACCCCAGCTTTATTCCCTGCGCCCTTGCCTGGCGAACGGCGGACTGACAAACTCTTGATGAGATACCGCAGGCAACCAGGATTAACTCCGCATCTTCTGTCTGCACGCTTTCCCATCGCTGCTCCGCATCATGCATCGCGGCAAATTTATCGCGCATCATCTGGTCATATGCGTCATCATCCATGGACCGGTCTAGATTTGTAACCTTTACCTTTGGCTCCTCTGCCTTTTTATAAGATTTAATGGCCCAATCAAATTTGGTCTTATCGTGCTCTTTCGCCTCCGGAAACACCACCTTTTCGATCATCTGGCTGATCCCGCCGTCACTTAGCAGGATAACCACGGTCCGATATTTTTCTGCCAGATCAAAGGCGAGATAGGTCAGATCCGCGCATTCCTGAACAGAAGCCGGATATAAAACGATCTGTCTGGAATCCCCATGGCCGCCGCCTTTTGTAGCCAGCCAATAAGAATCCTGACCTTCTGTGATTTCGCCATCGCCGACCCCGTAGCGCATCACGTCCGCAATGACCGCCGGCAGCCGGCAGGTTATAAGAAGAAAGATAGGAAATTCCCTCCTGCTTGAGATCGTATCCTGGGCCGGATGAACTGGACATAACCCTTTCCCCACAGGCCGCCGCCCCCCAAAGCATGCTCATGCTGGCGATCTCGCTTTCTCCCTGGATGAACGTGCCGCCTCTATCGGCCATATGGGCTGACATATATTCCAAAATCTCGCTTTGTGGCGTAATCGGATACCCGGCATAAAACCGACAGCCTGCACGCAGCGCCGCTTCCGCGATCGCCTCGTTTCCCTTCATCAATTTATAATCTCTGCTCATTGTTTTCCTCTTGACTGATTATTCGACTGTGAACACATAATCCGGGCACATCACATAGCACTGTCCGCATCCGATACAGACTTTTTCATCAATTCTAATAATCTCATAGCCCTTTTTGTTTACTTCTATTAAAGGCTCAATCGCTTTTACCGGGCATACACCAACACACAAGCGGCATCCCTTACAGAGATCTGTATCTGCTTTTGCCTTCGCCATTTGTTTTTTCCTCCTCCTTTTTCGTCCCAGCATCCGCGACCTCTCTCGGAACGCCGGGAGAGGTCGCTTTGTTATCCGCGTTTAGCCGTCGCTTTATGCCCAAATATCTCCGATGGTAAATCCTTCTTCAAATGGATCCGTCGGATCAAGCACCAAATTGCCATAGCCATAAATCCAAGACTGACCGGTAATTGTCGGTACCACTGCGGCATAATCACCAATCTTTGTCTTTTCGATCAAATGACCCTCATAAACAACCCCAAGCAAACCTTCGTGGCGGAATGACTGATTCAGGTCAAGCTCTCCTTTGGCATACATCGCCGCCATTCTTGCGCAGGTTCCTGTTCCGCACGGGCAGCGGTCCAGCGCTCCGATCCATGTGGAAGGATTATCGAAATCAACCGCGCCACTGGCAACCATCACCGCATTCTGAACATCGGATTTCTCCGGATGCGCGGATGGCCCGAACAGCTGTGAAATCGTGATGCCTACGCCCGGATAATTCGGGTGAGCAACCGGCAGCTGATCCTGCGCCGCTTTAAGAATTAGAGAGGACACCCTGGTGATCTCTCTGCCGTTTTCCGGTTTTAACTCTATCCACGGGAACTGGCGCACATCTGCCATTGCATAGAACATACCGCCCCAGGCCACGTCAACTTTAACCTTTTCGACCCCATGCCCGATATGAGGTACTTCAATCTCTTTGTCTGTATAAACCGCGAAAGCCGGAACGTTTTTAAATGTTACCGCCGTTGCTTTTCCATTCTCTACCTTAGCTGTGATGCCGATCAGCCCGGCAGGCGCCTCCAGCGTAAACGTATTGATTCCCTCTTTCGTCGGAAGGATGCCCGTCTCAATCAGCACCGTTGCCACAGAGATGACGTTACCGCCGGACATCATCGGATATTCCGTTTGCTCCATGATGATGAAGCCGGCATCGGCCTTAGGGTCCTTCGGCGGAACGAGTATATTGCAGCAAAGCGGCGGATATCCTCTGGGTTCGCGAAGCAGGAATTTACGCAGACCGTCCGATTTCGTGCGCAGATACTCTTCCATTTCATAAACCGAATCCCCCGGAATGTGTCCAACGCCACCGGTTACAACTCTCATCGGTTCCCCGTCATGTGTTTCAACGACATTAATCACTCTTTTAAAACTCATTATTTGCCTCCTCATTCCATTTAGCTATTTTTATTGAATAAAACCTATAAATATCAGACTAGATACGAAGCCGCCCTGCCGCTATCGGATGCTCATCGATTCATTTTTCTTGATTACCGCTTCCTCTGTTTCTATTTCCTCTTCCGTCATCTCCGCCTCACTTTTTTTCAAACAGCCGCAATTAGGCAATCTGTAACATCGTTTGGCGTATCTAAATAATACAACCGCGCATAAGATCAGGGCAACGCTTTGCAGCAGTCCCACCAAGGTAAACATCCCTCTTACGGAATTAATACCTCCCGTGGCAACCAGCGTATAGGCCGTTCCGCCCAGAATACAGCCAACCAAGATCTTTTGCTTCCTCGGTGCTTCATCATCTGCGTTCATACCATCAACAGAAAGCGTCGCGGCAACGGATGCCATTGGATCCGCCAGCGTGCAAAAGCTCAGGGTCACCGTGATGAGGAACATGACGATGATCAGTTTACTCCCCGGCAAGGTTCCCAAAATCTGAAATACCGTCGCCTGCATACCGGATATGTTAACCGCTTCCCAGATGCTAAGCGTTCCTGATGTCTGCAGGAATATGGTCTGCCCGCCGAAAATACCGATCCACAAAATACAAAAGATTGAAGGAACCAGGATCTGCACCAGCATGAAGGTTCGGATCGTCCTCCCTTTTCCCATGCGGGCAAGGAATAAACCAATGACCGGCGCGTATACGATAAAAGACGACCAGTACTGCACGATCCAATCCGCAAACCATTTATCTTTTGGAGCCATGGCATTCATCATGGTCGTCATGGTGCCAAAGTTATCCACCATAAATCCGATGGACTCTGATGTGATCTTGGTGATAAACTCTGTATTTCCACAGATGAAGACATAAACAAGCAGGAAGATAAAGAAATACATACAGGCGGTGGAAATATATTTTAGTCCCTTGCCGATTCCGGATACACAGGAAAGGACGAAAACGATGGTGATGCCTACCGCCGCGATCAGCCAGGTGATGCTTGACTGCGGAATCCCGAACGCCGCTTCCAGGCCGGCACCAATTTGCATCAGCCCGACTCCCATAGAATTGGATGTCGCCCCCATCAGGCAGAAAATCACAACCGCTGTAATCAGCGTATTCAAATGCTTATTTCTCTTGCCCGTCGCACATTCAAGCAGGGACGCGAACGACAGGCTGCGCTTGCGATTAAAACAGATAATGGCAAAGGCCGCTCCACAAATCGCATACATACAGTACTGAACGAAACTCCAGTCCCACATCGCCTGGGATACCGCGAAGATCCCCGCTCGTCTGGATCCCGCCGCCGCAATCGCCGCGGGTGTTGTCATATAGTGAAAGATCGGTTCTCCCATTGCCCAAAACAAGAGCCCGGTCCCAATCCCGGAACAGATCGACATGGCACACCATGCTGGCATACTGTATTCCGGTTTTGCATCCTTGCCTCCAATCACCACGTCGCCATATCTGCCAATCAAAAATACAACCGCAAGAATAATAAATACCAACGCCAAAATATTGATATAGGCGCCAAAGAAATTGGCCATTCCATACAACAGCCTTGTCATGATTGCCCCTACCTGCTCCGTCCAAATAATTCCGACAGCAATAAAACAGAGCAGAATGATAATTGCCGGCCAAAAGGCAATTTTGTTAATTTTTTTCCTCTCCATATCACTCTCCATAAATAACCTCCTCCACATTGACCGCTCAACAAATAATTGTTTTTTGATGATTCACCTCCAAACCGCGCTTCCCCTTTCAAAGTTGATCAAGACCAATTCTCTTTCTCTGCACGGAGGGCCCTGTGTGCTGTGGACAATTTTTCGCTTGATTTTTGTAACCGTTTGTTTATGCTTGTATTATAGGGCTATGAAAGGTGGGGAGATATATGCAAACAGACAAAAATTATAAGGATTTGGCCGGATTTTCCGTTCAAAATAATAAATCGGCCACCAACTATGACAATTTTGCCAATGAGCAGGAGTTCGGAAAGCTGAGTCATTTAAGCATTAATCCTTCGACTATGGAGGAAACCAGTCAGTTGAATACGGAAAAATTTTCTTATTTTTCGGATTTGTGCAGACTAGAAGCTTACCCGGATAGCCTATATCCATGGCACTGGCATAGTGCCCTGCAGTTTTTTCGCATCATCCGAGGCGCGCTGGATTATTCTGTCCCCGGTGCCATATACCGGTTTGAGAAAAATGATGTGGGCTTTATTAATGCGAATACCGCCCATATGGTCAAGGGCGTTCCCGGCAGCCGCTGCCTATTTGAAGAGCACCTCTTTCAACCGTCTTTTCTCGGCGGCGTCATCAACACGAACATCATGGACAAATACGTGCGGCCGATCGTAACAAACGGGAATTTATATATCTACAAGTTTGAACAGAATTCAGAAGCTTCCAAAAGAGCCGCTACATGCATGCGGGAAGCCTTTGAACTCTACACAACGTGCAAACCCTATTTTGAGATCTACATCAGAGAAAAGATTTCCAGATTATGGATAGAATTTTTGGATGCTTCCCAGGATTGTAGGAAAAACATTCAGGAGAAACCTTCGTCTGACCGACTTAAAACCATGGTCATCTTTCTCAATGCCCATTTCGGCGAAGAGTTTTCCCTAAAAGAGCTTGCGGATGCCGCCCAGTGCAGCATCCGTGAATGCAACCGCGTGTTCCAGATACAGATGCACACCACACCGCTTGCCTATTTGCGGCTGATTCGCCTACAACAAGCCTGTAATCTACTGCTCAATACCACAAAATCGATCACAGAAATCGGGAAATGCTGTGGTTTTAACAGCAGCAGCTATTTTGGCAAGATATTTCACCAAAAATACGGGATCTCCCCCAGCGGGTTCCGTAAAAAATACCGTTAACCCCAACAGACGCCAGAGAGAATGGCGCGCCTTGGGGCTTGCCTGTTTAGCTATTAACTTTAAGACAAACAAAAAAGACGATGCCCACGGCATCGCCTTTTCATTACGTTTGATTATTTATTCTGCAGCGTCTTCTTTTGCTTCTGCTTCGATTGCTTCGTTAGCTACTTCATTATCGTCGGCTTTTTCCGCTTCGTCTGCAGCGTTTTCTTCCACTACTGCTTTCGCGGCTTTAATCGGTTCTGCCGCTGTTTCATCGGCGGCAGGAGCCACGCCCTGTTCCGCTTTGCCGACCAAATACGCCATCGAAAACGACCCCGCACTAAAAAACAACGACGGCAACGCCACGTTCATAATCGCGGAAATAATTTGCTGCACGACGTAACTTCCGGGAATATTCGTTCCCATGGCTTTATACTGGGCGACCGTGGATGCAACGGACTGCACTGAATAAAAAATACCGTAGAAAAAGGCCACGGCGAAAATAATACCAAGAATATTCAGCACGATCGGCTTCCAGCTTTTCTTCTTTGCCACTTTTGTTTCCATATTTTAAAAAACTCCTTAAATTGATTTTTGATATGCTCCTAGTCTAAAGCAGAATCCTTAAAAAAAGCAATCATCACCCGAAAAAACGCCTCGGGTTATGATTGCCTTAAGCTTTGACGCTAAGCGTTAAGCCAATTTCCAATAAGAGGCCTTGTCCGACACGCTCAGCTGAACAGCCATCTCGGCCAGTTTAGTTGCGCTTTTGGGGAAAAGCCCCGATGCCGGATCAAACGGCTCATCAATCGCGTCGTCGTCCTGGGTGCCGGCGCAGATCTTAAACAATTCCCGCAGCACCGTTTCGATTTCCGCCGCCGTCCCGGCAATCCGAGGGATCATCTTCTGGGCAATGGTGTCATCAATGGCGGTTTCCGGCGCCATCAGGCCGTATTCCGCATTGTAATACAAGAAGAAACAGATTTCGTCCCGCACTCGGAATCCGATTTGGGCATCGGCCCGGCGCAAAATCCCGTTAATCACATTGAGCAGGGTCACCATGTCCGTGATGGTCTTGCGATGATTGACCACCGCCGAGAGGGAAAAGATATCCCGGCGAAAGCAATCGCTGTTCAAACAGTAGGGCTGGGGCACGGTGGCCGGCGGCGGCACCAGCGACAGATCCTGCTGGCCGAGCTCGATCACCGCCGCGCGCTCGATCAGCCGCTTGCTGACGCCGCGGCGCGCTTCTTCATTGCTGACGGTTCCGATGAAAAAGAGATTGTCCGGCAGGGTCAAATCGCCATAATAGTCCCGGGCCTCGGTGTCGCCACCAAAGGCCTCGGCTCCCAGCAAGGGATCCGTCACCAGGCGGCCGTTTTGCGGCCGCGCGCTGTTCATCACCGAGAGCATCTCGGAGAAATATTTTTCGGTGGGCGCCAGGGTCATCTCGTCCAGGCCGATAAAGTAGGGTTTATCCGGATTCTCCGTCGCGGCAGCCACCACATCGGTGATGGCCCCGGGCACAAACTTGCCGCCCTCGCCCAACGCGCCGAGCAGCCCGTCGCCGTTCTCCCAACCCGGCCGCACCGGCACAAGCTTAAAACGGCCGTTGGTCGCGTTCGCCCCCACGGCCTCGGCAAAGAGGCGCACAAAGGCCGCCTTGTCGATGCCGGCCCCGCCGGTGATTAACGCCAGAGATCCGGCTTTCAATGCGAGGAAGAGATCGGCCACATCGCCCGCATCGCACTGAAAACCGCCGACCGAGATGTAGTGGGTGATCTGCCGCATGAGCCCCGCCATATCCAGGGGTGTTTCCTGCATGACTTCATCAGTGCGCAGATCCGCCCGGCTCCGGGGCGCCGGCGCCAGAGCCTTCGCCCGTTTTTCCGCGGCAAGCTGCCGCCGGCGCTCAGCCTTGAGCATGGCCTTCTGTGCCTTGAGCTGAGCTTGAAGCATCGCCTTTTGCACGGCGATCAGGTCTTCCTTCGTGAGCCCGCTGCCGCTTGCCACCACCTGCACCGCCGCCTGGGCATAGGGCGTCTGACCGCCGGGCACCGGCCCGGCCGCCGCATTCACCACCGGCTGCCCCGGGACGGCCGCCTGCGGGGTGCCCGCCATCTGCACTGGGGACTGTATCACACCGGCCTCAGATTCGACAGCCGGCGATGGCCGGGACGCTTCAGGCTGTGCCGCCATTGCCGGATGAGACTCCGGCGCTTTGACGTCTGGCGCTTCATTCAGGCCGGGCTCTGTCGGCTTTGCGACGGTTTGGGCCTGCTGCACCTGAGCTTCATAATGCGCCGCGATAGAATGGGTTTCCTCTTCGCTGTCTTTGCCGTTGATCGCCGCCGCCATCACATCGGAAATAACGTGATCGAAGGGATTGGCCGGCACTTCCCCGTCAGCCGGCAATCCGGATGCCGCCGGCGCCGCGTCTTCCGCTGACACAGGCTGTTCCGCCGATGCTTCATCGCTCGTTTGCGGCACCGCTTCTATTATGTCGGCTTCTGCCGGCTCGCTCGTTTCAGAAGCCGGTGCCGCACGCACCGTCTCAGATTCCGCCGTCACTTCGAATGTGTCTGCATCGTCGAGCTCGTCCTCATCCGCTAAATCTAAATCATCCAAGTCTTCCAGATCGTCGAGCGCATCCAAGTCGCCCAAATCATCGAAATCGATGCCGTCATCATCCAACGCGTCAAGGGCATCGTCCGGCACGTCTGTTTCTTCTGAATCGTCGGGCGCCTGCACATCCGGCGTCACTTCTTTTTTTGCCGGCGGTTCGGCCGATACTTCCGGCCCGGGCACCGCTTCGTCCTTCAGCACACAGCGGTGCAGATAGGTGTCGTAGACCGCAAGCATAGCCTCCAAATCGCTTTCCAAAATAGCCTCCGCCGGCACGGCGCCGTCGTATTCCCGATAGAAAACCACGGCGTCCTTAAACTGCAGATCATCGAAGTCGATGGCGTCGGTGTCAGCGCTAAAGGTTTCCGGATTGATCAAACTGCGCAGCTGCGCCACCTGGGGGGCCACTTCGTCGCTGACGGCCATTTCGAAAGCCTTGCAATTCTCATCCGGATCGAGCTGACCGGCCTTGACAATGGCGTTTTGGATTTGTTTTGTGCCCACGGTCAGCGCGAGATAAAGCTTGCGGCTGTCCTTGCTCAGCAGATATTTCACCGCCACCGCCGTGTTGGGCAAACGGGCGATTTGCTTGTCGAGGATCTCCACCCAGGGCACTTCGGCCCAGTCCTCCTCGCCGGCAAAGCCCACCACCTTGTAGCGGCGGCTATCGATGATGCCGAGACCCTCGATGCTGCCGGGGATCTGCTCGGTGATCACATCTTTAAAAGAATAACGGAAATCGCGCTCGAAATAGTCGGCGTAGCCATCGAGCCAGGTGTTCAGATTTTCCTGAAGACTGGGGCCATCCAGGCGCCCGAAATAATAATCGATTTTCTCGCCGAGCAGGGCAGCCATCGTATTCTTGTCGTCCATCGACAGCTCATCCATCAGGTCGCGGTCCATCGCAAAGTAAAAATGCTCGCCCTCCTGGCTGGTCTGAATAAACCCGTCCGCCGCATAGGTCTGATAGGGGCCGTCCATCAAAAAGTCGAGCACCGCATCGAGGCCTGCATCGGCCATGGTATCCAGCGTTTGGACCGCCTTGGGATCCTGGGCTTTGCCCGACGCAATCCGCTCTTTGTAAAACTGCTGCACCGCACCGGCCACCATAAAGACATCGGCCCGCCACAAATTGTCGGCCTGCGCCAAATACTGCTTGAAGAAGAGCAGTTCGTAAGAATCGGCAAAGCCGGCCAGGGATTTGCCCGGCCCGATAAAATCAAAGAGCTTCTGCTTGCGCATCAGCGCTTCATCGGCCGGCATGATGAGCTTGGCCGCAAACTCGCCTTCATCCAGTTTTTCAATCACCAGATAGGGCCAGGCCGCGTCTTTCTCGGCCGAAGGCACCTGGGCAAAGAAATCGTCATACTGGGGAAAGATTCCCATGAGCTTACGGCTGAGTGCCCGGCTGAAGGTGAGGGTATAGGCACCTTCGCCGCTCGCGCTTTCGAGATAAGACGGAAATTCCCGCCCCTCGAAAAGAAAAACCACACGCTTTTCCCGGTATTCGGCGCCAAAAAAATCGATGAGGACATCCGGCACGCGCACTTTGCCATCGGTGAAAATCATCTTGTCGGTCATGCATTTCACCTCGTAATCCGACAAGGTCGACCAGGTATCGTCAATGCGGCCGCTGCCCTTTTGAACTGCGGCCAGCTCCGCTGCGCCGGGCACCGATCCCCCCGCCGCCACAATCTGTTCTGAAAAGCTGAGCCCGCTCTGGGGCACCACTGAGGTTGCTGCCGATTCGGCTGCCGCCGGTTCCCCGGCCATTTCATCTGCTCCCGCCGGGGCGGCAACGCCGATTGCCGGCTCTGATGCTTCCGGTTCCTCAGTTGCTATTTCGGCGTCTTCGGCCGCCGGCGCCGCGTCATTCACTTCCGGCGCTGCTTCCAAAACGGCGTCGGACACTTCTTCCGGGTCCTCATCCGGCACGGCTTCCGGGACGTCATCCGGCGATTCAGGCGCTGCCGTCTGCGATTCCGTCGCCGCATCCCCCATCACTTCCTGGGCCACCGCTTCCAGACCTTCTTCCGCCGCCTTCACCGCCTGATCCGTGGTGAGGAATTGGTCGAGGTCCGGCGAGACGCCTTCCTGGGTATAGACCTCGGCAAAGGAATGCCCGGAAGAGAGGACGGTTTTCGTACGCTTGATGCCCGCCTGACGCGAAGGCATTTCGACATAACCGTCATCCGCCGCCGACGCATCGTCTTCATCGCTGCCGCTGCCCAAATTGGTATAGACCGAGCCGCCGGGCAGATGGCCGGGCTGCGGCGACACTTCATCCGGGGTGTGACCGCTGGCCAGCACCGTGCCGCTCCGCCGCCGGCGACGGGGCGGAGCGGCGGCCGGCTGCGTTTCGGTCGCCGGCGCATTGCCCAGCTGCGTATGGGATGAATCTGACAAATGCTCCGGACGCGGCGATACTTCATCCGCCGTGCGGCCGCTGGCCAAGGTCGTCCCCGTCCGGCGGATGCGCTGATTCACGCCGGCAGCCGGCCGGGAGTCCGGCGTCCTCTGTTCGCCGTCTCCGGGCTGACCGGCCAGGCGTGTGTGCCTGGCGCCGCTCATATGGCCGGGGCGCGGCGATACTTCATCTGCTGTGCGCCCGCTGGCCAGCACCGTCGTTGGTCTTCTCTGCTCCCGTTTATCCGCCATGATTTGCTCCGCCTCCTTTTTCGAATCGGGATTCTGATTGGCCTTTTCAGCCTTGATGCGTTCGTATTCATCGCCGTTTCGGGCGCCGTCGGGGTTGGCCGCCCGCGCCAACGCCCGCATGATGTCGGCTTGCGCCGCGGCGTCGCCGTCTGATGAAAATGAATTCGGCATGACTCTCCCCCCTTTGTGTTCGCATTTTGCCCGCAGCTCGAGTTTGTAGCCTTTATTGTAACATAAGCTCGGCTCTGCTAACGGGAAAAAAAACGTCTTCTGCCTGTTTTTATATGCTCTGTATTTCTTGCAATCAAAAACAACGCTGGCGAAATAATTTCCGCTCAGCGCTGTGTGAATCTCGGAGCCTGAGCTCCGACGATTATCGGCTTAAAGATTTTCTTTGAAGAAAGTTTCCAGATCGGCAGCAGCGTCCGCTTCATCGGCCCCGTCCGCCTTGACGACAATCACATCGCCGTTTTTAGCACCCAGACCCATCACAGAGAGCATGCTTTTGGCATTCGCCTGTTTGTCGTCCTTGTCGATGGTAATTTCGGATGCGTAAGGCTGCGCCTTTTTGACCAGAATGCCTGCCGGACGTGCGTGAATCCCTGCCGGATCTGTGATGGTGTACGTAAATTCTTTCATCGTTGTTCTCCTTAAACTTTAATTATTCGAAACGATAAGGTGTTGTTCTGGCATTATTTTACCACGTGCCTGAATAAATGCCAATCTTTTTTCAATTTTTTTCAGAGTTTTTCAACTGATACATTTAAAAATCAGCACACTTTTATTTCTGTTCACTTCCCCACCCTTTAGGCGCGGGGAGTGGCCGATATCCGATTACTGGCCAAGGCCGGATTCTTCCGGCGGCAGCGGCTTTTTGAGGATGCCGAGCAAAGCCATCGTGATCACCGATCCCGCCAGCAGCGCCACCAGATACATCGGCCAGTTGCCGACCACTGGGAAGACGAAGATGCCGCCGTGGGGGGCACGCAGGGTGCAGTTAAACGCCATTGAGAGCGCGCCGGCTGCCGCCGAGCCCACGATGCAGCTGGGAATCACGCGGCCCGGATCCGACGCCGCAAAGGGAATCGCCCCTTCGGTGATGAAAGACAGGCCCATCACATAGCAGGAGATCCCGGACTGGCGTTCCCGCTTGGTGAAACGGCTCTTGAAGAAGGTGGTCGCCAGAGCGATGCCCAGCGGCGGCACCATCCCGCCGATCATAACGGCCGCCATCACCGAGAAGTTGTTGGAGGCAAGCATGCCGGTGCCGAAGAGATAAGCCGCTTTGTTGAAAGGGCCGCCCATGTCAATGGCCATCATCCCGCCGAGGATCAGACCGAGCACGACCTTCGAACTATTGCCCATGCTTTCAAGGGCGGTGTATAACACTTTGTTCAGCGCCGACAGCGGTACGTTGATAATCGTCATCACGATGCCGATGAGCAAGATGCCGACAAAGGGATAAATCAGCGTCGGCTTGATGCCCTCCAGAGATTCGGGCAGATGCGAGCAGAGCTTTTTGAGGCCGAGCACCAGGTAACCGGCGATAAAACCGGCGGCCATGGCCCCGAGGAAGCCGGCGGAAACGAGCGTCACGCCGTCAAGCCCGGAATACAGCAGAGCAAAATGGCCCTTGTAGGTGCCGAAGACGATGCCTTCTTTGGCGAGCCAGCCGCCGACAAAGCCGACTGCGAGACCGGGACGGTCCGCAATGGACATGGCGATGTAGCCGGCGAGCACCGGCAGCATGAAGGCGAAGGCCCCGTTGCCCACCTGATTGAAGAACGCCGCATACCAATTGCCCGTCCCGAAGGAGGCGCCGGCGTTGCCCGCGTCAAGCAGGAAGGACAGCGCCATCATGATCCCGCCGCCGATGACAAAGGGCAGCATGTGGGAAACGCCGTTCATCAGATCTTTATAGATCTCGCGTCCGGCGGATTCTTCCTGACTGTCGTCGCCGACAGACACTTCGGCTGCGCCTTCCGCGTGAAACACCGGCGCCTTGCCCGACAGCGCGTCGTTAATCAGCGTTTCCGGCTTGTTGATGCCGTCCGCCACCTTGGTGATGAGCACGCGCTTGCCGTCGAAGCGGTTCATCGGCACTTTCTTGTCCGCCGCGACAATGATGCCCCGGGCATTCGCAATGTCTTCGTCGGACAGTTCGTTTTTAATCCCGCCGGAGCCGTTGGTCTCCACCTTCACGGTATAACCCAGCTGCTTCGCCTTTTCTTCCAGAGCTTCCGCCGCCATATAGGTGTGGGCGATGCCCGTGGGACAGGCGGTCACGGCCAGAATGTCGTAGCCGGCTTTGGCCGCCGTCTCTTCGGCTTTCGGTTCGGCCGGGCCGAATTTTTCCGTTTCCTTGGCGTCGATAATCGCGCGGAACTGATCCTTGTCGGTACAGGCGATCAGATCCTTGCGGAAGCCCTCGTCCATCAGCATCATCGACAGCCTTGATAGCAGCTCAAGATGGGTATCGTCGGAATTGTCCGGCACCGCGATGGCGAAGATCAAATTGACGGGCGCACCGTCCATCGCCTCGTATTCCGTGCCGTCCTTGCAGACCATGCAGGCCAGGCCGGCGCTTTTCACCGCAGCGGTTTTACCGTGTGGAATCGCAATGCCGTCGCCGATGCCGGTGGTGCCTTCGCCTTCGCGTTTGGTCACCGCGGCTTTGTAGCCTTCGGGATCGCTTAAATTACCGGTGGCCGCCATCAGATCAACCATCTTCGCGATGGTCGCTTCTTTGGAAGCGGACGGCCCATTGAGCTCGATCCCTTCCTTTTTGAGTAAATCCGTTATGCGCATTGTTTCCCCCTGCGTTTAAATTTGGATAATGCCGTGATTTCGGAACGTTCTTAACTGAGTGTTTGGATCGCCGGAATCGTATCGAATACTTTTTTCACTTCGGCCTCAGTGGCCAGCTGATCGGAAAAGGCGCTGGCGCTGCCGGTAGCCAGCCCCATTTTAAAGGCGGCCGTCATGTCGCCGCCGCTTCGGGTGTAGCCGGTCAAAAATCCGGCAACCATCGAATCGCCGGCGCCCACGGAATTTTTCACCACGCCCTTCGGCGCCGCGGACTTGAGCACCGGGCCGTCTTCCGGCACGAAAATCGCCCCGTCTCCCGCCATCGAGACCAGCACGTTGCGGGCGCCTCCCGCCTGCAGTTTTTTCGCATAAGCCGCGATCTCATCGTCGGTTTTCAGCACGACGCCGAACATCTCACCCAGCTCGTGGTTATTGGGTTTGATGAGAAAAGGATGGTAGGGCAGCACGTTGAGCAGCAGATCTTTCGTGGCATCCACCGCGATGGCAATGCCGCGGTCTGCCAGCCTCGCCATAATCTTTTCGTACACATCGCCGGGCATGCTCGCCGGGATGCTGCCTGCAAGCACCAGGGTATCCCCTGCCTTCAGCGCATCCAGTTTATCGTAAAGCTTCGCGATATCCGCGTCGGCAATCGCCGGCCCCATGCCGTTAATCTCCGATTCCTCGTCGCTGCGCAGTTTTAAATTGATGCGGCTCAGGCCGTGTTTAATGGTGATAAAATCGCTGACCACGCCATAATCCGTGAGCCTGGCGGCGATTTCCCGCCCGGTAAAGCCGGCCATAAAGCCCAAAGCCACCGAGCCGATGCCCAGGTTCTTGAGCACGATGGACACGTTGATGCCCTTGCCCCCGGGGAACATCAGCTCTGCCGTGGTGCGGTTGACCTGCCCCAGCGTAAAGTGCTCCACATCGACAATATAATCCAGCGAAGGATTAAAGGTTACCGTATAAATCATTTGTTGGCCTCCATAATGGTGGTGTAGCGCCCATAGCGGGCATCCGGCAGGCGATCGGTGATGATGGCAGCGCCGGCAAGATCGCCAAAGGTCACCGGCGTAATCTGGTTAAATTTGGAAGCGTCGGCCAGCACAAAGGGCTTTTCACAGCGGGCAAAGGCTGAGGTTTTGATCTGGGACTCTTCAACATCCGGTGTGGTGTAGCCCCGCTCGAGATCGATGCCGTTGGTGCCGAAAAAGCCCATCGTAAACTGGTATTTCTCAAGGCTGAGCATAGCCCCGGAGCCGACGATAGCCTCGGTCTCGGCACGCAGCCGCCCTTCAAGTACATACACCGTGCAGCCCTTGCGAAGGAGCAGCTCCGCCTGGATGAGGCCATTGGTGACATAGATCGCCGAAAGCGCCGCCGGATTCGCAATGGCTGCCGCCAGCGCTTCGGTGGTCGAGCCGGAATCCACAAAGACGAAATCCTCCCGCCCGACAAGCCCGGCTGCCAGCTTTCCAATTGCCTGTTTCTCCTCTAATTGCTGAGTGCGCTTGAGACCAATGGTGTTCTCGCGGGTGGAAAAGGGGACAGACTCAATGGCTGTCGCACCGCCGTGCACCTTGTTAAGCAAGCCCTCGCTGTCCATCGCGTGCAGATCCCGGCGAATGGTCGATTCTGAACTGTCCAGAAGCGCCGTCAGCTCCGACACCGTCACTGATCCCCGTTCCTGCAACACGTGAAGAATAATTTTTTGTCTGCCTTTTGTTAACATAGGTCTCCTCACTTTTAATATCAGTATAGTGGCATTAATGATTAATGTCAAGCATTTTCCGTCATTTTTATTCACTATCGCTTATCTTGATGCCTTTTTCAGCCACTTTCCGTTATTTTCATCCAAATTTCATTTTAAATTTCTTTAAATGCCCTCTCGCTTTTGTTTTCAATCCGTAACTGTTTCTCGAAAGGCCTTGATGCCATTGCAAACCGGCCGGTCCGCAGGCATAAAAAACCGACGGCATCACCCGACGGCAAGTATCAGGCCCGCACCAGTCCGCAGTCCCCCGCCGCCCGGGCGGCGGGGGTGCCGGCTAGGTGGCGACGATCTTCATGGCGGCTTCATAGCTGCCGCCCGGGCGGCGGGGGTGCCAGCGGTCACCGCAGCGTAAAAGCCGTAGTCCCAGTTAAATGCCAACTGTCAAAGCCTTCCTGTTCAAGAATTCGACGGGCCAGGTAGCTGCGCGGCCCGCTCCGGCATATGACATAAACCGGATGGTTGGCAGGGATTTCCCCGGGATGCTCCCGCAGATCGTTCAGGAGGATATTGATAAATCCCACTGCATGGCCCCGGGCGTATTCCTCTGGGGGCGGGTATCCAGCAGGGTCACGCTGCCATCCCGAGGAAGCGCCGCTACATCGTCACTGTGGTATTGCTCCGCCTTGCCTGTCAGCAGATTCTCAATCATAAAGCCGGCCGTGTTCACCGGATCCTCGGCCGAGGAATAGGACGAGGCGTAGGCCAGATCGAGAGCCTTGATCCCGGCGGCGGTCATCCCCGCCTGAATAGCCGCGGCCAATACGTCAATGCACTTGTCCACCCCTTCAAAGCCTACAATTTGTGCGCCAAGGATGCGGCCGCCCGTCCGGTCGAAAAACTTGATGATCGACAATCTCCAGAAGGCGTCGTAGCGGCTGTCGCCGCCGCAGATATTATCCGCCGCGATGCGCGCCCGCCGGTTGGCCGGCCCACAATCACAACTTTCATCTGATCACCTTTTCCTTTCTCATCCTTCGAGGGAACCGCGGTAACCGTTGATCCCGCCGATATTGCGCACCTGCGTGTAGCCCATGGCCCTAAGCCTGGCCACGGCCCGCCCGCTGCGCGCCCCGCTGAGGCAATACACGAACAACGGGGTTTCCTTGTCCGCCACCTTTTTTTCCACTGAAGCAATCTGCTGCAGAGGCAGGTTCACCGCGCCGGGGATCCGACCTCGCCGGTATTCTTCCGGGGTGCGCACGTCCAAAAGCACCGCCTGCGCCGTCTGTTTAAACGCCGCCACGCCGGCGTTAATGTCAGAGCCCTTTAAAAAATCCAATAAACCCATGATATCTCCTTTCGGTGCCCGGCCAAGGGCCGGTTATTTTGCCGTTTGAGCTTAGTGTATCAAAAAAGATAGGGCCTTCTGTGACCACGTCTCATTTTTCATTTTTTAATTTTCGACAGCCGCCAGACGGCGCAGGGCGCCGGGATCCGTCACGGCGACGCGCCCCCGGTGCAGCTGCACCCAGCGGCAAAGCGCTTAAGCATGCGAGCCACCACCTCCCTGGCCGAGCTGATATGCCGGGCGATCTGTTCGTGGGTCATGGCAATCTCGAGGGCGTCGATTCGGTCGGCTTCCCCTATTAAAAAGGTGGCCAGCCGGCAATCCACCCCCGTGAAAAGAATCTGCTGCATGATCCACATCACCTCCGAGAATCGGCAGAGGGCCTGCTCATAAAGGGCGCAGCGCAGGGCGAGGTTTTTCCCGGCGAGGCCGTCGATGGCGACGGTGTCGATCACCAGGCGCTCACAGGACGAGTCGGCTGTGATTTGCGTATCAAAAGTGATCTGACTGATGACGCAGGAGGCCGAAAGCACACAAAATTCCCCGGCGCCCACCCGGTAAAGGGTGATCTCCCGGCCTGCCTCCGAGAGCATGGCGGCCCGCAGCTCCCCGGAAAGCGCCAAAAACAAGCCCGGGCAATCGTGCTGTCCCCCGTAGACAATCTGCCCCGGTCCGTCCCAGCGAATCACCGCCCGAACAGCCAGCACCTTTTGTTCTTTCACCGTCAAAAGCTCCCAAAAAGGGAGGCGCACCAACGCATCCGTCATGTTCATCGGTTTTCCTCCGAACGCTTTTGTCCCCCCTGATCCGTCACCAATGCATAGGGCCAGGTGGTGATGCCGCCGAAGCTTCTAACCTTTGTATAACCCAGCTCGGCCAGCTTGCCCGCAGCGATCCGGGCGCGGCGTCCGCTGTGACAATAGATCAGGATCCATTGCTTCCGATCAGGCAGCGCCTTGGCCACGCTAGCCCGGCCAGTGATGCGCCCCAACGGGATGGAAACGGCCCCACGGATGTGGCCCGCGGCATATTCCGCTTCGGTGCGCACGTCCACCACCCGCACGTCCTCACGGGTGTCCATGAGCTTTTTGGCCCTGGACTGGGCGATCTCTCCCGCGTTTCGCTCGGCCGTCCAGTCAGCGCAGCCGGTAAACCCTAGAGCCAGTATCACCAAAACCGCGATCAGCCACCGTCTTTCTTTCATGATGCTTCCCTTCGCCTCCTTTCACGCTTTGCCTTCAGTATACCACAGACCAGCCGCCTTTTCCCAAAAGCTCCGACGCAAAATCCAGCCAACGCATAACTTTATCTGCTTGATGCTCGCCGCGCCACCTTTTTATATATGAATTAAAAATCCGTTCGTCTGTGAGGAGAAAAAAATAAAAGTTTTGCCGGTTAGCGGGGGCCGCCCGCGCACGGCTGCATTCTCCGCGCACTGAAAGAAGCCGCCGCTTTCCTTGGGCGCTTCAGCGTCTCCCGGAAAGAAGGCCGCTGCATTCAAGACGAATAAGGTCCTTTCTAATGGATGGCTAAGCCCTGCCTCGCCTCTTAAGCATCGAAGGCTTAAGCCATTTTGCGGAAAGACCGGCTATACTTAACTACCATCCGCGTCAAATGCGCGTTCGCCGCGCGCATCATCATTATTTTATGGGTAAGGAAAAAATCATGCCTGAAAAATCATCCCTTTACGGCCGCCACGCCGAAGCGCTGGCCGCCACCCGAAATCGCCTGCTTGAAAGCCTTGAAACGCTGCGGGCGCAGACCATTGCTGAAACCGGCGACGATCCCATCGATCATCTGCTGACACGCATCAAGTCCGAGGCCAGTGCCCGGGAGAAATGCCGGCGCAAGGGCATCCCCGAAACCACTGACAGCGTCATGACCCAGCTGCACGATCTCGTCGGTCTGCGGGTGGTCTGTCCCTTTTTAAGCGATGTCTTCCTCATCCGGGATTACATTGCCGCTTCGGACCAGTTCACCATCGTCGAAGAGAAGGACTACATCCGCCACGCCAAGCCCAACGGCTACCGCAGCTATCACCTCATTGTGCGCGTTGACGGCTACGATGCCGAGATCCAGCTGCGCACCATTTCGATGGATACCTGGGCCGCGCTGGAGCATAAACTGCAGTATAAGCGCGCCTTCTCTGCCAACACCGAATTGATCGCCGGCGAGCTCAAGCGCTGTGCCGACGAATTGGCCGCCGCCGACATCTTGATGCAGACCATCCGCGAGATGATTGGGTCCATGACGCCGGCCGAAAACGAGGAGAATCTTTTATGAAATTATTATTTGCAGAAGACACCACCGATCTCAACCGCGTCGTCACCATGGCACTCGTCCACGCCGGCTATGAAGTCGACAGCGTGATGGACGGGCAAAAAGCGTTATCCCATTTGCAAACCCAGATTTACGACGCGGCGATTCTCGACATCATGATGCCGGGACTCTCCGGCCTTGTCGTGACCGAGCAGATCCGCGCCGCCGGAGATACCATCCCGATTTTGCTGCTGACGGCCAAGGCCGAGGTGGACGACCGGGTGACCGGGCTCGAAGCAGGTGCCGACGATTACCTGCCCAAGCCCTTCGCCCTGAAGGAGCTGATAGCCCGGGTCAAGGCCATGATTCGCGGCCGGGAAACGACGCAGTCGCCCCGACTTGAATTCGGCGATCTGAGTCTCGATACCGACACCCAAACCCTCACCGCCGAAAACTCCGTCACCCTTTCTCAGCGGGAATGCGCCCTGCTGCGGCTGTTGATCCTGCATCCGGACACCGCCCTGCCCGCCGATTATCTTTTGGATCACGTCTGGCGCCACGACACGTCTCCGACCCGCGAGGCCCTCACCCTCTACCTCTCTTATCTTCGGGCCAAGCTTGCCGCTGTGGCCTCTCGGGTGCATATCGCCGAGCCCGAGCCGGGCCGTTATCGAATCATGGCGTCCTGATCGCCGGAGAATCACCATGGAAACACGCGAAATCACAGCACTGCGCAGCCGTTTTATCCGGGTCACCATGCTCTCCGTCCTTTTGGTGATGGTGGGCATCGGCTCTTTGCTCAACATCGCCCAGACCATCTCCGCCCGCTATCAGATCCGCCACACCCTCAGCGCCATCATCGATGATCGCGGCCGTCTCAAAAGTGCCGACGCCAAAGAAAGCACCAACGGGGAAACGGCCATCAGTCCCTTTGATGGCTTCAATTTTTTTGACATCGAGTACCTCTCCGGCATCTCTTATTTCACGGTCATCTTGAACAAAAAACGCGCGGCGGACGTTCTGCTGGTGCGCACCGATAACCTCCAAAAGGCCGACGTCCTAATCCTGGCCAAAAAAATGCTCGCCCGGAAAAAGCCCTTCGGGCAATACGGCACCTATTTTTACCAATACCAAAAGCGGCCCGACGGCAGCATAGTCATCGCCGCCCTCGATTATCAAAACGGCATCTACGCCGCCTATCGCCTGGCGGCCATCACCGTCGTCATCTGTCTGACCGGAATGTTCATCATTTACTGGCTGGTGCGCTCTTTTTCCCGGCTGGCCATCCGCCCAATGATCCAAAACGCCGAGCGTCAAAAACAATTCATCACCAATGCCAGCCACGAGCTCAAAACGCCCCTGGCCGTGATCCGCTCCAATACGGAATTTTCCGAGATGCTCGGCGGCGAAAACGAATGGACACGCTCCACCCTCAAACAGGTAGCCCGCATGGACGAACTGGTAAAGGAGCTTGTGCTCATCACCCGCTCCGACGAAAAACAAAACGCCCAAGGCATCGTCCCCGTGGATCTTTCGGCTGTAACGCGCGAGACGGCCGAGGCCTTGAGCGGTCTGGCCCGGCAAAGCGGCAAACATCTTGAGACGGATATTCAATCCGACATCACCCTGACCGGCGGCGAAGGCGATATGCACAAGCTCGTTTCCGTCCTGCTGGACAACGCCGTCAAATACTGTGACGACGGCGGCACCATCCGCCTGCGGCTGAAATGCTACCAGAGCCGCCTCCGCCGGGAAACAGTTCTGCTCAGTGTCGCCAACGATTACGCCGATGGCGCCGGTGTCGACTATCAGCGCTTTTTCGACCGTTTTTATCGGGGCGATGCGACCCATCACGTCGACGGGCCGGAGCAAGCCGGCTACGGCATCGGCCTTTCCCTGGCCGAAAGTCTCTGCCGCAAATATCACGGCCGCATCACTGCCCGCTGGAAGGACGGCGTCATCACCTTTACCTGTCTGCTGCGTTCCATTAGGTCATAGCCTGCCGTTTTTAAGCCCGCTTCAGCGGGCTTTTTCCATTAAAAAAGGACGCCGGCCGGCGTCCTATAAAAATTCGCAACATTATCGCAGCCCGGCAATGCGCTCTACCACGTCCCGGCTCGCGTCAAAGGGCGCCAAAGCGAGCTTCTTTTCGCTTTGCATCAGCTCGTCCACCGCCCGGGTCAAAATTTCCGACGTGACCATGCTGCTGTCACACACCGCATCGTAAAACGCCTGCAGCTCTGCCGTCGAAGCGAAGCCGGACGCCTCGAGCACCGCCTCCCGCTGATCCGCCGGGGCCGCGTCGAGATAGCGGGCCTCAAAATAGCCGATGGCCGCGCCGTGGGCCATCCCGAGGTGATAGGTCAATGCATAGCTTAAGCCGTGGGGCAGGGTGGTGCCGGTATGCGCGATGGCCATGCCGCCCATCGCCGAGGCGTTAATCATATTTTCATAATCCGCCGCCGTGGCCGCCCGCTCCCCGGCGAACACGGCCTTGCTCTTCTGCCAGAGCTTAAGCCCCGCAAAGGCAAACATCCGACTGTAATCGTCGGCCTGGGCGTTCACCACGCTTTCCACCATATGACCGAAGGCATCCACCCCGGTGTTGGCCAGGATATGCCGGGGCGCCGCCGCGAGATAGCGCCCGTCCAGCAGGGCCAGCCGCGCGAAAATACGGTGGGGAATCGAGCCCTTGACCTTCAGATCGTGGCGCGTCAGCACGGAGATGGCCGTGACCTCGGATCCGGTGCCGCAGGTGGTGGGCACACAAACGACGGGCAGCGCGTCCGAGGACGCCGCCCCATCATAGAGATAGGCCGCGTCTTGATCTGCGTGGCGGATCATCAGCGCGATGGCCTTGCAGGCGTCGAGCGGCGAGCCGCCCCCGATGCCGATGACGAAGTCCGCCCCTTCGGCCACCCCCAGGTCGCGGCCGTCCATCACCGTTTCCACCGAGGGATTTTCTTCCACCGCGTCAAACAGCGCGTGCCCGATGCCGGCATTCTCCAGCGCCGCGACCACGTCGTCATAAGCGCCGCAGGCCTTTGCCGAGTGGCGCCCCGTCACAATCAGCGCTTTGGTGCCGAGCGCCGCAAGCTCGGACGCGTGGGCGCGCACCACATTTTCCCCTTCATAAAGTTTAACCGGACAATAAAATTGCATAAGTGCCTTCTGATTTTGAACTCGTATGAACATCATCCCTGATTTGAAGGAATTGCTTTTCGCTTATTATAACACGGCGGATCGGGCGCCACGGTTGTATTGGCATAAAAATTTAGAGGTTTTGCCGATGCTTTTAGCGGCGCGCATAATACCGTTGATTTCGGCTTTTGGGTTTATCCGGAATGGTCATTTGCAAAAACCCTTGTTCGAGCAACGGCCGAATGTATTTGGCCGATACATAATATAATTTTTGTTCCAAAGCCAACGGATGTCCCTCGCGCCGTGGTCCTGCTTTTTCTCTCAGCGATTCAATCGGCCTCATCGCCGCAGGCCTTCGCATCTGCCGTGGCCGTCCAATGCTCCCGTTGGCGTTTTTGGTCATTGTTTTATGAAAATCTGAAATTTTTGGCCGCCCGCCGCCCGAAAAGGCCCCATCCCATCCGCCGCAGACGGTCAAAACACCACGTATTTTTAAAATAAATCTCGTGCTCCCGCCGCTTCTCCTCCAAAAATATCAAAATAAAATACCAATAATATCAGACTTTTACCAAAGCAGAGGCATGCAACCCTTTATACTATAAGCACTACTTTAGAAAAAGGAGAATCGAGAAATGAATATGTTTGACTGGGTCGATGCGATGATCGCCGCGGACAAGAAGACCGCCCTGCCGGTGTTGTCCTTCCCCTCCGTTCAGAAGATGGGCGTCACGGTAAACGATCTGGTTCGCAGCAGCGAGCTGCAGGCCAAGGGGATGAAGACCATCGCCGATCTCACCCCCTGCGCCGCGTCCCTAAGCTATATGGATCTTTCAGTGGAAGCGGAAGCCTTCGGCTCCGACGTGCGCTATTCCGACGAAGACGTGCCGACGGTCGTGGGCTCCATCGTCGAAACCATGGACGACGCCAAGGCGCTGAACGTGCCGGTGGTCGGCGACGCGAGAACCGGCGTCTGCGTGAAGGCCATCCGCCTGGCCGCCGATCTCATTACCGACCGGCCGATTTTAGCCGGAGTCATCGGGCCCTATTCTTTGGCCGGCCGCCTGTTGGACGTCTCCACCTCGCTGATGCTCTGCTTTGACGAGCCGGAACTGGTGCATGAAACGCTGAAAAAGGTCACGGAATTCCAAATCGCCTATATCGAAGCCTTTAAAGAAGCCGGCGCCAACGGCGTCGTCATGGCCGAACCGCTGGCCGGTCTGCTATCGGACGATCTCGCCGAGGAATTCTCCGAAACTTATGTGAAGCAGATCGTCGACGCGGTTCAGGATGAAAACTTCCTCGTGGTGTATCACAACTGCGGCAACTCCGCGATCCAGACCATCGACACCATCGTCAACAACGGCTGCCGGATGTTCCATTTCGGCAATGCCATCGACATGGCCGAAATGATGCCGCTGATTCCGGAAAACTGCGTGGCCATGGGCAATGTCGACCCGGCCAGCCAGTTCAGAAACGGCACGCCGGACGGCGTTTACGAGGCGACCACCGAACTGCTCAAAAAATGCAGCGGCTACAAAAATTTTGTGATCTCTTCGGGCTGCGACGTGCCGCCGCTTTCCCCCTGGGAAAACATCGACGCCTTTTTTAAAGCCGTCTCTGATTTCTACGCCTGATCTTATGGCCCCCTCTGCCCGGCCGATGCCCCAAACGGCACCGGCCGGTTTTGCGCGCGAATTTTCGCACATCTGCACAAATTTCTTTTTTGGCGCGCGCCCCGCGCCCTTTCTATAATAAATTCAATGGCCAATGGCAAGGAGGAGGGGAAAAATGAAAGTTTTACTGGTCAACGGGAGCCCGCACGCCCACGGCTGCACCGACCGCGCACTTCGGGAAGTGGCCGCGGCGCTTGAAGCCGGCGGCGTGAGTACGGATTTTTTCTGGATCGAAAACAAACCGGTGCCCGGCTGTCTGGCCTGCGGCGTCTGCCGGAAAAAGGGCCGCTGTGTCTACGACGATCTCATCAATCACTTTGTGAACGTCGCCAAGTTTTTCGACGGCTTTGTCTTCGGTTCGCCGGTGTATTTCGCCTCGGCCTCGGGCCAGATGACGGCCTTCATGGACCGCGTGTTCTACAGCTGCTACAACGCGAAGAACGGCATTTTCGATCACAAGCCCGTAGCCTCGGTCGCTTCCTGCCGAAGGGCCAGGGATGTCTCCACCCTCGACCAGATGAACCATTATTACGGCTTGTTTAATATGCCCGTTGTGGGCTCGTCCTATTGGAACGAGGTCCATGGCTTCACCGCCGCAGACGTGGAGCAGGACGCCGAGGGCCTGCAGACCCTGCGCAATCTCGGCCGCAACATGGCTTGGCTGCTCAAATGCATCGAACTCGGACAAAAGCATCACCTGGCCGCCCCTGAAATGGAACGCGGCCACGCCACCCATTTTATTCGAAGGTAGCCGGGCACCAAAAAAGGACCGCAAAGGTCCTTTTTTGATGGCTTGAATTTTTTATTCCGTGCTGCCGGATCCATCACCGGAGCTGCCGCCGACATTTTCGGCGCCAGCCCCGCCGGAAACGCCCGTTCGCCCGGAATCGGCCACAACCTCTTGTTGATGGTGAACTTTTGCGTGATATTGCCTTTCCTTTGCGCGAATCCTTTTTGACGCTAAACCCGCCGTTGATATGTGCTCAAACCAAAGGTCCCCCATGACACTTTTTACCCCATCGTCACAAACGGATATTCCTTAATCAGCTGATGATTGATTTCCATCATGCTCAAAATGCGGCTTGCTGCACCAGACGGGTGGTTTTTTCCAGCTTCCCACGCTTCCACCGTTTTGTTAGAGACACCCATATATTCAGCAAAAACGCGTTGAGACATGCCTGTATCTTTTCGAATATTTTTTACCTCTTCCGCAGAATATCGTTTAACCGGAACGACCGTCACCGTATTTCGCTTTAAAGACGTTTTCCCCTGTGCGTCTTTGGCCGCCTCATTTAATCCTGCCATAATGCTGTTGTAAAGTTCACTCATCACCTTCACCTCCGACCTTCTCTCTGATCTGTTCTTCGAGCAACGCGATAACCTTTTTGATCTCATTTCTTTCGTGCTTTGTCAGATTTTCTTTCTTATTTTTGGGATAGGCCGTAACCAGATAGACCGTTTTATATAGCAAGAAATCCACATAGCAAACGCGCGAGCTGTCGCTTTTTCCAAGTCCGTCAAAAGCAAATCGCATCTTTCTGAGACCACCGGTTCCTTCCATGATCGACGCCGCCTCGGGATGGCGCATAATTTCAAGTTCAAGCCTGCGCAAATCCTCATCATCAAATCCCAATCTTTTCCACTGCTTGATAAATTCAAATGTTTGGATAAATGTTCTGCTGTTCATTGGCGGTTCCTTTTTCGAGGATATTATACCCTATTTAATAGGAAGTCTCAACTTGTTGATGCACCGGAGGTGTTCATTTTAATCCGATTGCTTGAAATATCTTGTTTGATGAAACGTTCGCGAATATAGGAAAAGATCCATTACACAAAAAAATCAGCCAACTTTTGGGATTGAGCAAAAGCTGGCAGATTGGATTTTCACTGCGGTGATGCTCTTTCCCCAATCGATAAAATCGGCACCACCCTCTCGTCAGGCGCCCCGGCGGCCGCCCCCGGCATGAGTGCGGAAAGGTCCATGGCTACCTGCTCCTCCGTTTCGGGCGCAAGCGCCGCATCTTCTTCTTCGGCTGCAAGCAGCTCGTCCATTTCGTGGTGGCTCACGGCCACGCACAGGGTTTCGAGATCGGCCGCATCAGGGGGCAGCAGGCGCCACTGGGTAAAGACGATGGGCTCGCCGGCACCGGTAACGCCGGTCAGGGCGTTGCCCTGGATCATATTGCGTTGGATGATGACCCGGGCGGCCGCCGTCACCCGGGGATCGGGCGCGGCGTCAAAATCGGCCAGCCCCGCTTCATAGCCGGTGCGAAAGGCCTCCATCAGGTTCATCACGAGCATCTCCACATTGTCTTCCAAGAGTTCGATGCCATAGAGCGTGGTGAGCGCGAAAAGGGCCTTTTGATGCCAAGCCGCAGCGCTTGTGCTCTCCCGCCGGGCGGCGGCGAGCTTGCGCCGCAAAATCGCCACGAGAAAGGCGCCCTCTCCGGCGGAAGGCTCCAGAAAGGTGGCCGTGAGCGTCTCGCAGGCCGCGCGCACCCCGGGCAGGTCGAGCATCCGCTCGACCACGGCCGCCGGGGTGAACACCTCGCCGTGTTGCTGCACCCGGGCTTTGGATTTGATTAAGCCTTTTTTCATTATCTTAAACTTTCAATACGATTGCTAATATATTTTATTTCTTCCTCAGTCAACTCCAGCAACTCAGCCAACTGTTGATCTATGTTTTGTGAAAAATCAATCAAAGCATTTTCATTATGATATTCAAGAATATCCGGAACTTCTTTTCCCAAAGATGTAAGAGATTCGTCTGTCAGCAAAAATGCAAAGCGAATAAATTTACTTTTTGCATATTTTAAAAAGTTTTTAGCCTCTTGTTGTGTCTTGAATGTCTTAAGGGCGATGCGCGATCTTCCAAATGCTGAATGATTGTCCATTACAGAGATTTGATTATCCCTTTTTTGTCCACCGGCATTTGCACTTGATACCGTTACTTTCCATTTATCTATAAAATCAGCATTATATTTAATCACTTCTCTTTTTACAACATACCATTTTGCCCTACCTGTTTTTCCCGCTTTATCATTTGTAAAGAGTTTGATATATTTTGAATAATCGATGCTTTCACTCTCTTCTAATAATTCTACTTTTTCCGGATTCTTTTCTACAAAATCACTCTCGATTCTAAAAAGTTTTTGATTGATTGCTTCACTGTCAGCAATATATTTCAAACCATTTTTCTCAACAAATTGATCAATCTTTTGAGTTATTTTTCCCTCAAGCGGATTCAAAACTAAAATTTTCTCACCAGGCGCTGCCAATTTAATGCATTGGGATTTGCCATCTTTGATAAATTCATAGTCAAAAACTTTATTTGTTTTTTTCATTTCTTTGAGGACAATAGAAATTCCATCCGAAATTTCCACTTGATCAAATACATCCCTTGCGTCATCAAAATAAATCAATTTTGACAAATGTGGATCGTTAATTTGTTCTAAGCCAAATTTGCTCATACCTTTGCCCGATCTTTGGATCCACCGCCCACCGGGATAAATAAGTGCGGTACAATCTTTCGCTAATTTATCTGCTAAAATTTGAAAGTAGTGAAATATATTTGTCACGCGCTTTTGGCCGTTATCCGTTTCTTTCTTTGCCACTTCCTCTTGATACGGCGGGTTGCCGATCACCACATCAAATTTCATCTTTCCAAATTCCCTTCCAATCCTTTCGGCGGCGGCCGCGGCATCCGCCCGGGCGAGGGCCACCAGGCCATCGACATAAACAATCTGCGTCTTCCAAGGGTGATAGCCGGCCAGGGTGCGTCTGGCAATGGCGGCGGCCATGGGGGTCTTCGCCACCACAAAAATATTTTTCGCGAGCACCTGCTGCCAAAGTTTGATCTGCTCGGCCGCGGGCAAGGAGCCCGCAAGCCGCCGCCGCCCCTCATCAAAACACGACAGCGCGGCATAAAGCGGGTAGAGGCCCGTTTTCGCGTTAATCTCCAAAATCCTTGTGTCCCAGTGATAGACCCGGGAGCTGACCGGCGTTTGGATCCAGTGGCGCGCTGGCCGGCCGGCCACCGTCTGGTGTTCGTAGGCCTCGTCATAAAAAGAGAGCCCGCCGATGGTTTGGCCCAGCTGCAGGTTCACCACCCGCCAGGGCGTGAGCACCGTTTCTTTATCCGGGTTGCAGAAGGTGGCCAAAATGGGCACGAGGGCCTCGGCCCGCTCGATCGGGGGCAGATCGTCCAGCGCCTTCACCTGGCGCCGAATGATGCGCCCGGCCTCGACAAAGACCTCCGCATCGTAATATTTGGTGAACTTCCGAAACAATGCCTTGGTCACCCCCGCCGGCATGAACTCGGCCCAGGAGGCGTCGTCCACCGCATCCACAAATTTCTCCACGCGCACGTCATCACCAACAGGCACATCCAGCCCGTAAAGCATCAGCGGAATGCGAATGGAGATCCCCCGCAGAATCGAAATCATGGTCTTGCGCTGTTTTTTGAGCGCATTCATCTGGTCGATGGCGGCCTGCTCCTCGGCGGTGCGGGCGCGGCGGGGCTTTTGCTCGGCGGCCGTGGCTTTGTCGTATTGTTCATCGGTGAGCCCCTGATGGTTCACGTCGATCACCATGGGGCGTTTGTCTTTTTTGGTGGTGCCCACAATGGCCTTTAAATCGTTAAACGCCAAAAGATCGCCGGCCCTGAGCATGAGCAGCTCGTCGCTGTAGAGCGAATCGTCGTCGAAGCCGCTCTTCACGGCCTTTTCGGCATAGACCCGCTTGAGCCGGGTCAGCAGTAGGGCCGCATGCCCTGTCCGCCCTCCCCGATGATGGGCAGAAAATTCATGAGCTGGGCCATCTTGTCGCGCTGGGCGCCGGTGCCGAGTCTTGTGGCCTCGGTCATCACGGTGAGCGCCCGATCCGGCGCAAAGTCGAAGATATAGCACCGGGTCTTTTGGCCAAAGGTCTCGCTGGCATAGGGCGTCTGAGCGCGAAAGGCCGCCTGCAGGTATTGCATGGCGCTGGTGGTGTTGGCCAAAAAGAGCACCCCCGTCCAGGGGGCAATGGTCACCCCGGTGGTGAGCTTGCGCACAGTCAGGGTGATGGTTTTGGTGGCCGCGGGATCCTCGCCTATGGCCGCCTTCACCTGGGCCACATCGCCCTCCGACGCGACGCCGCCGTTATCCCCCTGGGCCACCACATTCACAATCTTGTAATCCATGCCGAAAACCGGATGCCCCTTGAGCAGCCGCTCCAGCGCAGAGGCTTCCTTCACCCCGGGCAAAATCCACAGCGTGTGGCGCAGACAGTCCCGAAAGGCCGGGGTCGAAAAGGGATAGTTCGTGGCCGGGTCCGGTGTGGTGATGTTGTCGAGAAATTGTTTCACCTTGGCCTCGTGCACAAAACGGCCGGCCGCATTCACTTCAAAAAACGCCTTGAAATTAAAGGCCCGCTTGTCGTCACTTTGAAAAAGGGCATCCTTAAACTGGCGGCTCATTTCAAAGGTGAACATGCTAACCTGGGGGAGCCCTTCATAGGGATTGGGCAAATCCGGATGCGCCTGGCTCCAGTCCGCCTTGGCCTGCTGCTCCATCACATAATCCCAGGTGTAGACCTGCTCCTTCTCGTATTGATCCAGCAGATTAAAGGGCGTGCCGGAAAGCGTGAGCACACGGGTCGCCCCGGGCCGCACCACCTGACCCAGCACATTTTGGGCCAGTTCCGTCTGGGTGCCCTCGTGGGCCTCGTCCACAATCACCAAATCCCAATCCGTGGCAAAAAGCATCTCATTTTTGCTTCCCGCCTTGCCGCCGACCCTCTCGGACCCGCGCAGATCCTGCAGGCTTGCAAAATAAACAAAAGGCCCGCCGCCGCTGGCCAGATGGTCGAAGGGCTCGCTGGATTTTTTCGAACCATAATGATAGCCGGCCGCCGCAAGGTCTAACTTTTTAAAATCGTCGAACCAGCCGTCATCCACCACCGGCCGATGGGTCATGATCAGCACATGGGGATACCGCGCCTCCTTGATGAGCTGCAGCGCCGTGATGGTTTTGCCGAAGCGCATCTTGGCATTCCAGAGCATTTTGTCGGTTTTTTTAAAGACCTTCTTCGTTTGATCGATGGCCGCCCGCTGCTCCGGACGCAGGGCAATCGCCGCGGCTTTCGCCGGCTGATCGATGGCGGCCTGCCCCGCCTTCACGGCGGCAATGGCGCGCTTGGCCGTCGCCAGATCCATATGATACCATTCATTGCCCGTGAGCCCCGGCTGGTGCCTAATCCCCGAACGGTCGAGCACCCGATGCACATCGTGATCGCGAAACCAGCTTTTATCCTGCTTGCGGTAGGCCAACTCACTCCACTGCGCCACCCCGGGCACCCCGGCCGTTGTCATGTATTGGTTGATGCGTCTTTGGGCCACGCCCAGCAGATAATCGCTGCCGGGTTCCCAATTCGCCTCGAAATCGCCCTCCGGCACAGAAGCCTCGCCGATTTTCTCCGCGCCGTCGTAGGCCGGCCACCGGCCGTCTACATTGTCCGCCGTCTGCACGTAAATCAGCTTGCGCTCCGCCGTTTGATACAACGCATGCGGCGGCTCAAAACGCGCAATCGCCGCGCGATCGCCACCGCGGGCCACAAACTGCCAGCCCAGCAGCGCATAAATCGCTCGAATCGCCTTGAGCGCCTCGGCTTGTGTCCTTTGATCGAGAGTGTGGGCTGCTTTATTCCCCCACCCTTTGACGGCGAAAAACACATCTATGACTTTTTTCGGCGTGTTCGTCCCGCGCAGCGCCTTCAGATTGTCGTTAAATGTGGCCCGCTCGCCCACCGGAATCCGCGCCCGCTCAAGCATCTCCTTCGCGAGATTTTCCGCAATTGTGCGTGACTCGGTGAGCACCGCGGCATAGGCACCGATGCCGTAAAGCTGCTCCAGATTCTTTGCCGACGCCTCGTAATGTTTTAAATCCTGTTGATCCCCTAAAAAATCAAAATTGCTTGCCATGGTTGCCCCCCAATTGTTCTTGTCTTTATTATAGCGAATCCCCGCGCATCTTGCAGAAAAAGTGGAACTTTAAAAAATTTCCCATATATTATCGCTGTTCTTTGCTCCCGACTTTAGAATTTTGCAACATCCCTGAGAAAATCCCGCTGCCGCTTTTCACTATCTCGACCCATCACTTTATACACTTTTCCAAACGTAAGAGCAAACAGAGATGGATTTGACGTGTGATACACACAACCTTAAAATTTTCAAATGGATTAAAATTGATGATCTCTCCGGTTTTATCTTTGATACATGCGACTGCCGATTTCCCTGCCCAAATTCCAAAAATACGATCAATTCCAGGCACTAAAACCTGCTAAGAAAAGTCAAGCAAAAATCTGACTCTTAATAGCAGGTTTTCTTTCATCACAAAATGGCCGGAGTTATCCCCGACCTAATTAGTATTTATCCTGAATCGAGTTATTCTCTATACACCT
>NZ_JAYFFI010000017.1:0-43698 GCF_036289405.1 Pseudoramibacter faecis
TCAGCTACTGCTCGCCGGATCACGGCACGAAATCCTCGAACGAAGGCTTCATCAACGTATACGGCGACGCCGGTGCGGTCCGTCAGGCCGTTCGCGCTGCCCGCGATGCCGGTATCCAGACCCTCTCTGCTCTGGGCGGACCTTGTCCGTCAACCACAACTCCTTACATTTAAAAGCCAGCCGCTTCAAAAACTTTCGTCCCTAAACAAGCAAGGGCTGAACCCAGTTATATTTTAGGTTCAGCCTTTTTTAATTGGCGTTTGGATCACTCGATATCAAGTTTATCGTTTTTCAAAATCCGCGACCTTTCATTCGGCAGTCCTCCCGCTCTCCGGATCGTTCCGAAGCGCCGGGCCTCAGCGCATCCGCCTGATCCAGATAGACGCTGACCTCCACATCATCCCGATTCTATCCGTCAAATCCCGGCACCGTGCCGGCGCTCTCCCATTCCAGATATTTAAAAATTAATTCTAAAGGACGCGACGATTCCATCCATCGCCCGGGAGTGGCCCAGTCCGGCCGTCACCAGCAAAACGGCCTTTTGATGGGCCTTTATGCGGTCGATGCCGTCGTCATCTTGTTCTGCGCCAAAAATCAGGCCGTACCGCGGCATACATAACAAAGGCGACGCCATCCGCTGCGATGATATTCGGATACCGTGCGCGGATATCATCATCAATCGCATAAGGCGCCTCTCCCAGACTGCAGATGTTTGGATAGATATCGGCAGAAGCCGTATCAAACCATTTAAAGGCGTGCCCAGCTGCCTTGCCCCGGCGATAAACCATCTGCCGGTCGCTTCGACATGTCCCCGCTTCTCGGTCTGGCGGTGATCGTCAATATTCGCATACGCTCACCTTTCTTTTCTAAATCCAACCGTCTAAAAAAGCCCCGTTACCGGGGCTTAAAGAGGCTAATCATGGGCCGGCTTATTGAATGCCAATGCCCAGTTTTTCCTTCATGAATTTGATGGATTTGCGCATTTCGTCGATTTCCAACCGGCGGCCCTCTTCAATGGAATAGCCGGACAACGGCAGTTCGATTTCGAGGTCGATGGTGTCGAGTTCCGGCGGTGCCTGTTCGCGCAGAATCTTCATGATTTCCGCCACATCCACATCCCCGTCGCCAATGGCACACCCCAGGGAATGGGTGCCATCGGGATCGGCGAAAATTCTATTGTCGCAGAAGTGCACGCAATAAGTGTAGGGCGCCATTTTGCGCACGCACGCTTCGATGCCTTCAGCCATCACCAGAGAGTTGATCGTATCGCAGCAGGCGCCGATCAGCGGATGATGCAGTTGCTTGACGATGTAGATCACTTCGTCGGCGAAGAGGTCGCAATGATTTTCGATGGCGATCTTCATGCCGTATTTTTCGATGGTGGGGATATTGCGCTTGAAGTCCATGATGATCTTCGCGATTTGTTCCATGGCTTCCGGGCACATGCAGGCGTGAGAAATCGGGTGAGGATGTTCCACGTCGGTGGAGAATTTAACCAATTTGGCGCCGATCGCGTGGCCCACTTCGAGGGCTTCTTCGATGGTGGCGTTGACCCGGGGATCGCTGGGCGCGTTAAAGGAAATATTGAGTTCCAGATCCAGCCCGTGCTTTTCCGCATTGGCCTTGACCGCCGCCAGATGTTCAGCTGAGGTGTCGTTATCCAGATCGACCAGGGTGATGTGCAGCACTTCAATCCCTTCTTTGACGGCCAAATCCATCAAATCGTCCAAATTCATGGTTTTTTCAAAGGCATAGGTTCTCCCTTCGCTCTGAAAACCCCAGCTTTCGCCAAAGCCGCTCAGATGCAGCGTGTAGCTGTGCATACCCAATTTGAATTTCCGGTCCGCATTTTTTAACATGTTTATCTCCTTTGTCTTAAAAATTTAAAATGAGCCGGGCGCCGCCCGGCCCCGCTGTTCAAAAGCGAACCGCGCCGGCAACCGGTGCGGTTTTTCGCAGCGCATCTATCCAATCGATGCGTGAAGGCTACTCGGCCGCCTGACCGGCAGGCAATGCCGCCTCTCTGGCCGCATCGGCTTCGATTTGTTCCTTATTGATGTCCATCCAGACATCACAGTTTTTGATGCCGAGCCTCTGCGGATTGAAGTATGGATCCGCGACGCCGGCTTTTCGTTGTGCCATGTAATCGTCGTAGACCTTTTTAACGACGGGAATTTCGATCATCAGCGTAATCAGATTGAGCCATGCCATGCATCCGAACATGATTTCCGAAATCGCCCAGACCGTGCTGGCTTCAAGGTTGGCCCAGATGAAGAACATGATCGGCATGATAATGCGAACGCCCCAGATGAATTTCATCCGTTTCTTTTCCGGCAGATGTCTGAAAAGATAAGCGATGCCGGATTCACCTTCATAATAATAGGCAATGCAGGTGGAAAACGCAAAACAGGTCAGCGCGATGGCGATGATAGCGCCGCCGATGACCGGCCAGGATGCGTTGGCGCCTTCCTGCACCCAAACCACACCGGCGGTCGCGCTCAGCGCCTGTTGCTTCATCACGGCGGATCCGCTTCCAATATGGGCAAATTGCGCCAGACTGTTGGGATTTAAGACCTTTGATCCCGGAATCGCCACATTGTAGCAATTGGCAATCACCGCCATGATCCCGGAGCAGAAGCAGACAAACACGTCAATATAGACGGAGAATGCGTTAACAAGCCCTTGGGATGCCGGATGTGCACATTCCGCCGCAGCGGCTGAAGCCGGTGTTTCCCCGAAGCCGGATCCGGAGGAGTTGACCGCCCGCTTAACTCCATAGGAGAAGGCCCCGCCCAGAATCCCGCCGGAGATGGCGCTCTTTGTGAACGCGGAAGAAATGATTAACCCGATGGTGCCCGGAATGCTGGAAGCGTGGGTTGCCAAAACGACAATGGTGATGATCGCGTAGCCAATGGTCATGAACGGAACGATGATGGTCGAGAAAGAAGCGATTCTTCGGATGCCGCCGGCAACAACCAGCAGCAAGAGCACCGCGATCACCGCACCGGAAACCCAGGCCGGAACGTTAAAGCTGTTCTTGAAGGCCATGGCGATGTTGTTGGCACTGGGGCCGGTGACCATAAACGGCACACCCACGGCGGCAAGGACTGCGAAGAGCGCCGCGAAAACCTTTCCTAAGCGTTTCCATGGAATGCCGTGTTCCATATAAAAGTACGGGCCGCCGCGGTATTGACCGTCCATCCGAACCTTGTAAATCTGGCCCAAACTGTTTTCAGCGTAGGCAATGGCAGAGGTGACCAAAGCGGTAATGATCATCCAGAAAATGGCGCCTGGACCGCCCCACATGATCGCGACCATAACCCCGCCGATATTCCCGACAGCCACGCGATAAGCCACGACCGAACAGAAAGTTTCAAATGGCGAAATCCCTTCTTCGGAGCCTGCACCGCTCGTGAGCAGCTTCCACTGCAGCCCAATTTTTCTGACATTAGCAAATTTGATAACAAAGCAGTAAATGAGTGCGCCAAAGAATGTCAAAACAATCAAAGGCATCGCCCACAGCAAGTTATCGACGTTTTGAATCACGGTTGCAATATTCAATGTTCCCCTCCTCCAAAATGTGTCAATAAAAAATGAGAAAACACAAAAGGTTTTTTCAGCCGCTCTCACAGCCTGCGATATAGAACCTTTACACTTCCTATTATAAAGGTTTTCATGATGCATACTTTGCCAAAAATCGCATTCAATTTGCCGTAAATCTGTGAAAATGAATTTGGCAGCGTAAAAAAAGATATTTTTGCACTTGAGTTAGAATTTCTTGCATTTTATTAGATTGTCCGCACCTTCCCGCCGCGCACAAAAAGCCGCATCGAAGCAAAGCCACGATGCGGCAACTTAAAGAGGAATCTTTAAGAGGCTACCAACCAATTTTTCTAAGCCATTTGTATTTGCTGCGCGGCGCCATCGGTTCGCCGTTGTCCGGATCCTTCGCGCAGGCTTCCTCGTCGACATAGGAGCCGTCGGTATTCCGCGGACGCTTACCCAAATAGCGGATAAAGCCATAAGTCAGCCAGCCGCAGACAAAGGCCAGCGGAATCCCGCAGAAGGATTTGACGGTCTTCACCCCGTCGATGCCGCCGAGCACCACGAATACCGCCGCGATGATCGCAAAGACCAGACCCCAGAAAATCTTCAGCGGCCAGGGCGCCTCCGTGTTGGCATCGCTTTGCTTGATGCTCATGCTGGCCAGGGTGACCGTCATCGAATCGCACTGAGTCACCAGCGAAATTGTGATAATAATGAGCATGAAAATCTTGGCGATGGTCGAAAGCGGCAGCACATTAAAGGTCGAAAGGGTCAGCGCTTCGGCGCCTTGAGTTTGATAGATATGCCAAAAGTTAATATGCTCCCAAAGCTGCGCGTGGAGGATGGTCCCGCCGAACACGGCAAACCAGATGATCCCGAAGAGCGCCGGGAAGACCCATTCCACCGCGATGAATTCGCGAATCGTGCGTCCGTAGGCCACGCGGACCATGAAGAGCCCAAGCAGCGGCGCATAGGCCATCCAGTCTGCCCACCAATACATATCCCAGTTCTGGGCCCACATGCCGGAATTCTGGAAGGGCATGGTGTTCAGGCTGATGGAGAAAAATTTCGTGATATATTCGCCGATGCTGGCCGTGAACAGATTGCAGATATACGACGTCGGACCGAAGCAGAAGGCAAAAATCAATAAGATGAAAAAAAATTGCACATTTTTGTTGGACAGCCAGGTGATGCCGCTGCGCAGCCCGCTGAGCGCCGACGCGTTGTAGCACACAAACATAAAAGCGATCACCGCCACATACACCCACATGGTGGGATTGATGCCGGCGAAGGCCTTCACCGCGGCGGAAAGCTGCATCGCACCGTAGCCCAGGCCGCCGGCCACTGCTCCAGTAAGCGCAAAGGTCGTCAGCGCGTCAAAGACATCCGCACCGCGGCTGTTGACCACCTTGTCGCCAAAGATCGGTATGAGCAACGAGCTCGTGCGGAAAGGCGCTTTCTTGTTCAAAATGACATACGACAGGATAATCCCCATCACCACACAGGTGGCATAGGGGGTGAAGCCCCATTGCAGGAAGCAATGCACCATGCTCCAGATGACCGCCCCGTTGCTGCCGGATTTGATCCCTTCGCTGATGGCCGGCTGCATGGCGAACATCAGCGGCTCTGCCGAGCCCCAGAATACCACGCCGGCGCCGATACCGGTGCACAGCGAAATGCCGAACCACTGCATATAGCTGAATTTCGGCTTGGCATTGGGCCCGCCGAGGCGAATGTTGCCGATGGGCGTGACCATGACCACAATGCAGAAAACCACCATCGCCAGGCAGATCAAGCTCAAACACCAGCCGAAGTGCCACATGGCGTTGTTCATGATCAGCTCGTTGAGCACATGATAAAACTGCTTGGCGTTGACCGCGACGGCGATCAGCATCGCCACAAACAATACCAATGTGACCGACATAACCGCCGGGCGCATCGTATACCCGCGATTCTTGCCTTTAGCTTGTTTTGAATCCATTTGCTTCTCCTCCTCTCCGTTAACAATCCTGACCGAGCGCATTGCAATGCTTTGCAACCATTTTACACCCTCCCCATCAAAAAACGGTGCCGTTTTTCAGATTCTCTTTGCCGGATTTCAGAATTTAAATCGTTTACAGACCGGAACGGCTACTTCCGCCTTCAAACTTCCGCCGCCGACAGGTTGAACGAGCATCCTTAAACGCATGCAGATATCAGCGCCAATCACCGACTATGCATTAAACTCAACCACGCGTCAAACGCGTGGTTGTCGGCATACAAAAAACGGCCGCCCTTTCGGGAGGCCGCCGTGTGTGTTTGATTGAAGGCTGAAGAAGATGGCAGCAAAAGATCAAAGGGCCATTTTGTAAATCGCGGCCGCGTCTTCTCTGGTAAGTTTTAAGAAGTTGCCGTGATTCGGCGCCCCGTTAAACATATCGTCGACCATGGCCGGGATATCTTCTTCCTTGCCGCCGATTTCCGTGATGGTGGTGGGCATATCCATGAACTTGATCCATTCTTCGTATTTGTCGATCCCGTTCAGCGCCGTTTCTTCCGGATTTTCGAAGTTCATTTCGCAGCCGAAAACGCGGACGGCAAACTGGGCAAAGCGCATGATGTCCTTCTTGTGGCAATATTTCATCCAGGACGGATGCAGGATGCCGAGACCCGCGCCGTGGGAACATTTGTAGAAGGTGGACAGCTGGTTTTCCAGATGATGGGTGCCCCAGTCCTGAGCGCGGCCGACGCCGGTGATGTTGTTGTGGGCCTGGGTGCCGCACCACATGATGTTGGCCCGGGCTTCGTAGTTGTTCGGATCTGCTTTGATGCGTTTGGATTCCCGGTAGATCACGATCATCAGCGCCTCGAGCAGCCGATCGGTGAGCTCCACTTCCTTGGTGGTGGTGAAGTAACGTTCCATGCAGTGGGAGAACATATCGATGATGCCGCTGTAGGTTTGATACGGCGGCAGAGTCATCGTGACTTCCGGATTCATCACGGAGAAGACCGGGCGCAGGATATCGCCTTCCGCGCAGCGTTTCAGGTTGGTTTCCTTGCGGGTGACTACCGAGTCGGTGGACGCTTCGGATCCGGTGGCCGCGCTGGTCAGCACCACGCCGACCGGCAGGGCTTTAGTCACGAGGGGGCAGGTGCCGTCGTAAAAATCCCAGAAATCCCCGTCGTAAACCACGCCGAGGGCAATCCCTTTGCCCGAGTCGATGGCCGAGCCGCCGCCCACCGGCAACACGAAGTCGACCTTTTCTTTTTTGGCCAGTTCGATGCCTTCGTAAACCAAATCGCTGAACGGGTTGGACTGCGCCCCGCCGAGCTCGACGTGTGCGACGCCGGCTTCGTCCAAAGATTTGATCACGCGGTCCAGCAGGCCGGAGCGTTTGACGGAGCCGCCGCCGTAGTGAATGAGCACTTTATGGCCGCCGAAGCGCTTGACTAATTCCCCGGTTTTGGCTTCTGCGTCTTTGCCGAATTCAAAGAATGTCGGACTATAAAATTGAAAATTATCCATGATTACCCTCCTGAAATTTCAATACCATTTGGATATCCTTATTATAAAACCGCCTATGCAAAAAGTTTTTGCTGTTTGTCTCACTTTCTTTGCCGAAACTCATCTTTCTGACGACCGTTTGCTTCTCAAGGATCGGATGTCAATCTGGTAGCGCTTAATACGGTACTGCAGATTCTGCCGGCTCATGTCGAGCGCCTTGGCCGCCCGGGTGATATTACCGCGGTTTTCGGTCAGTACCCGCACCAGGGTGTCCCGCTCGATATCCTTGAGCCTGTCGGAAAGAGATTCCGCAGTCATTGCCGCCGGCCTCGGCGCCGCCTCGGGACGCGGATGACTGTCTGAAAGAATGTGCGGCGCAATATAATCCACGGTGATCATCGTCTGGTCCTGGGGCAGGAGGATCATCGCCTGCTCGATGGCGTGCTGCAGCTCCCGCACATTGCCCGGCCAGTCGTATTGGCAGAAGATTTCCGCCGTCGCCGTATCAATCCCGCGGATCTCTCGGTGATTTTTGGCATTAAACTGCAGAATAAAGTGCCGGGTCAGCAGGGCGATATCCTCCGCCCGATCGCGCAGCGGCGGCAGTTCGATATTCACCACCCCGAGGCGGTAAAACAAATCCTGCCGTAATCTGCTTTCCGCAATGGCCTGAAGCGGCGGCACGTTGATGCAGGTCAGCACCCGCACATCGATGCGGGTTTCGGTTTCGCTGCCGACCCGCCGCAGCACGCCGTCCTGCAGCACGCGCAAAAGCTTGGCCTGGAGAGAAATTTCCATGGAATTAATCTCGTCCAAAAGCAAGGTGCCGTGGTTGGCCTGCTCGAAGAGGCCGGGCCGATTTTCCGCCCCGGTATAGGCTCCCTTCACGCTGCCGAAGAGCAGGCTTTCCAACAGATTTTCCGGCAGCGCCGCGCAGTTGATGGCGAGAAACGGCCCGTCGGCCCGCAGACTCGCGTTGTGAATGCTCTGGGCGATGAGTTCCTTGCCCGTTCCCGTTTCGCCGTAGATCATCACCGCGGCATCGGTGCGGGCAATCTGCCGGCTCTGGCTCACCACCCGACGCATCGCCGCGCTGTTATAAACGATATCGTCAAAGGTAAAGCGCGCGCCGAGCGCCTTAGGCCGTTTGGCTTTTTCCGATCCCCGGCTGGCCACCAGCCGTTCCTGCAGATCAATAATCTGCCTGTGCAGGTCCGAGACGGTGCTCCAGTCCTCCACAATGTTGAAGGCGCCCAGCACCTGACCGCTTTTTAATACCGGGTAGGTGTTGGCCATGGTGTCCACCGACTTGCCGAAACGCGTAGTGTAACGGTGGCGCTCGTTCAGCGCCGGCTTGCGGGACTTGACCGTTTCCGGCAGCAGACAATTTTTCCCGTCGTTCATCCGATACACATCGTTGACGTTTTCGCCGAGTACATCCTTGGCCACCAGCGAATCCTGCTTAATCGCCGGTCCGTTAAAGAAATTCAGCCGGCTTTCGGCGTCGCACATCACCACTCCCTCTTTGATGTGCTCGACGACGTTCTGCATCATCGTCAGAAAATAATCATCCGCAGCATCGCGAAAGATCACCCAACGGCCACCCGGCGGCAAATCCTCCGGTTCCGGCCCGTCACAGCGGGTGAGATATTCGCCGAACCGCAGGCAAATAAACTGCTCCTTGGCATCGGGGTCCAAGAGCGCAGCGGCCTGATCGGGAAAGGGCAGGCCCTGCATGGAGCCGTCACCATGGAGCAATTTAACCCCGGCTTCGTTAATCTGCTGAATGCAATGATCCTTTCCCACCACAGCCGCCCCCCAGCCGCATTCGGAAAGGGCCGTCAATAAATCCGCACGCTTCATTTCTCTCCCTCACTCCTTCACTTAACACATTGATCACCCAGGATGTCCGTCTGCGCGAATCTTCAATTTTTCATAAACATATCATAGTTCTCGACTCAGAACAACAGCTGCGTTTATTTCTTCCGGTTCACCGTCTTGTTTTAATGCTGCCGACCTCTTTATCCCCTTGCACTGCCGAAGATCACAGCCCTATGCAATCCACTAAAACCCCATATGGGCATATGGGGTTTTATGATGGCGACGCCTTTTATCGCGCCGTTTAGATTATTTTTCGATGCCAACAATATCCTTAACCAGTTGCTTTTTGCCCTGAATATTGTCCTGGCGCGCAATCATGATGCGCTGGGCCTGGGGCGAACCGGCACCGTGCATGGATTCGGTCCGATAACCGACGGCCGCGGTCCCGAGGCAGACGTTTTCGAGGAAACGCATGACCTTCACGCGGTCTTCTGTCGGGATGCCTTCGTGAGCCGCGAAGTATTTGGTGCAGATATCGCCGATGGTTTCGCCGTTGCGGCCCGCCACCGTCGCCGACTTAAAGTCCTTGTCGGCCGGCAGGGTGACCATCAGGCCGCCGGCGATATCTTCGGCCAGGCGGACGATTTCATAGGGGAAGCGGGTGATGTTTTGCTTGCAGACATTGGCGAGCAGCAAATCGATTTGATAATTGCCGGCCGGGGTCGCATGCCCTTCGGCGGAACAGGCAATCCCGCAGGAATAAAGCGTTTCGTTCAAATGGGTCATTTCGATAAGCTTATCCTTGATGTGGGACGCGCATTCGACGCCGTTGCATTCCGCCGCAAGGGCTGCCGCCCCGATGACCACATCGCCCACACCGACTTTGCAGCCGCCGTAGCTCTGACGATGATAACCGGCAAAGCGTTCGACCATCATGCCGGAGAAGTCGGTTTCGCCGTTCATAAAGATATATGCGTTGGGAATAAAAACATCGTCCAGAACCACCAGGGCTTCCTGGCCGCCGAACTTCGGATTCCCGACATCGATGTCGCTGCCCTCCAGCTTGCGGGTGTCGCAGGACTGGCGCCCATAAACCATATAGACCCCTTCCGCATCGCTGGGACAGGCGAAGGACACCGCATAATCCTTGTCTTCTTCGCGCATGGCGATGGTCGGCATCATCAAATGCCAATGGGAGTTGATGGAGCCGGTCTGGTGAACCTTGGCACCGCGGACGACAATCCCGTCGTCCCGATGTGCCACCACGTGGACAAACATGTCCGGATCCGGCTGGGCATGAGGGGCGAGGCCGCGGTCCCCCTTCGGGTCGGTCATCGCACCGTCAACCACATAGTCGTTTTCCTGCACCATCTTCAGGAAGTTCTTGAAATTGTCGTGATAATGGGTGCCGTGGGCCTGATCGCATTCATAAGTGGTGGAATACACCGCGTTGAAGGAATCCATTCCCACACAGCGCTGGAAGCAGGATGCCGTTTTCTGGCCGAGCAGCCGTTGCATTTTAACCTTTCGCACCAGATCGTCGGCAGACTGATGCAGGTGATTGAAGCGGTTGACGGTTTCGCCGGTCAGGTTGGAGGTCGCTGTCATCAGATCCCGATAGGCCGGATCCTGGGCGAGGTCGTAGGTCATTTTAATGCTGTTAATGGAGGGACGAACGATGGGATGATCCACCCAGTTTTCGACGCGTTCGCCAAAGATATACACTCGCGTTTTTAATTTGCGCAAACTTTCGACGTATTGATCGCCTGTCATTAAAGCCATGGTTTTCTCCTTCTTTTTTCAATCTGAAAACCGAATCTCGGCAAGTGTCCCTGCCGAGTCGGTTTTATTTCCAAATAAACTTTGCGTGATGGTTTTATGGTTCTCTGTTAGCCAACGTCAGATAGCTTTGATATCTTTCCTTGGCATCCCGTTCAGCCTTGTCGTAAAGTTCCTGAGCCTTTTCGGGAAAGGAAAGTTTGAGGGAAGCGTAGCGGTTTTCTCCCATGAGGAAAGCCTGGAAGTCGCCCTTAGGTTCCTTGGAATCCATCGTGAACGGGTTTTTGCCCTGCTTCTTCAGATCCGGATTGTAGCGATACAGATGCCAGTAGCCGGCTTCCACCGCGTTCTTTTCCTCGGTGATGGATTGGCCCATGGCCTTCTTCATGTGATGCTCGATGCATGGGCAATAGCAGATGATCAGCGACGGGCCGTCATAGGCTTCGGCTTCACGGATCGCCTTGAGGGTCTGATTATAATCCGACCCCAGAGCCACCTGCGCCACATAGACATAGCCATAGCTCATGGCCATCATGCCGAGGTCTTTCTTTTTGGTGTCTTTTCCACTGGCGGCAAATTTCGCAATGGCGGAGGTCACTGTCGATTTCGATGCCTGGCCGCCGGTGTTGGAATACACTTCGGTATCGAGCACGAGTACGTTGATATCTTTGCCGGAGGCGAGCACATGGTCGAGACCGCCATAGCCGATATCGTAGGCCCAGCCGTCGCCGCCGAAGGCCCAAACGCTCTTCTTGGTGAGGTATTCTTTGTTGTCGCGGATAAATTCGGCCGCGTCACTGGTATCGCTTGCGATCGCGTCGAGCAGCACATCACTTACTTCACGAGAGACCGCTGCATCATTGCCTCTTTCGAGATAATCAGCGCAGGCCGCTTCGGCAATTCCCGCTTCTTTGAGCTGCTGCACTTTATCTTTCAGCTGCCGCTTGACGGCATCCTGACCAAGCACATAGCCGTAGGCATATTCTGCATTATCCTCAAAGAGGGACATGGCCCAGGTAGGGCCATACCCTTTTTGGTCGGTGCAATAGGGCGAGGCCGGTGTGGAGCCGCCGTAGGCCGAGGAGCAGCCGGAGGCGTTGGTGATGTACATCCGGTCGCCGAAGAGCTGGGTGATGAGCTTGATATAGGGGGTTTCGCCGCAGCCGGCGCAGGCGCCGGAGAATTCAAAGTAGGGTTTTGCAAACTGGGAGTTTTTGATGGTCTTGTCGTTGGCCACCGCCGTCTTGATGGCCACCTTTTCGACGCCGAAGATCCAGTTGTCGGCTTCCTTCAGCTGGGACGCGAAAGGCTTCATGACCAGCGACTTCTCCTTCGACGGGCAGACGTTGACACAGCTGCCGCAGCCGGTGCAGTCGTAGGGAGAAACCTGAATGCGGAATTGATAGGCGCCCATGTCCTTGCCGACGGCTTTCTTCGTTTCAAAGCCGGCCGGCGCCGCTTTGGCTTCCGCTTCGTCGAGGAGCACCGGGCGGATGGCCGCGTGGGGGCAGACCAGCGAGCAGTGATTGCACTGGATGCACTTGGTGAGATCCCATTCCGGCACTTCCACCGCCGCGCCGCGTTTTTCGTATTTGGTGGTCCCCGCCGGCCAGGTCCCGTCCTCGAGACCGTATTTGGTCATCTGAGCCACGGTCAGCGCGTCGCCTTCCTGGCGGTTCATCGGCACCACCACTTCTTTGATGAAGTCCGGAACGCCATTTTCGACCTTCGGATCTTCGGCGGTGCGCCAGCTTTCGGGAATATCGATCTTCACGAAGGCGTCGACGCCCTTTTCAACGGCCGCGTTGTTCATATTGACCACCTTCTGGCCTTTTTTCTTGAAATAGGACTTATAGTTGGCGTCCTTCATTTCCTGAACGGCCTGTTCGATCGGAATCACGCCGGAGAGCTTGAAGAAGGCCGACTGCAAGATGGTGTTGGTGCGACCGCCGAGCCCCAATTCGCGGGCGATGTCGATGGCGTCGATGGTGTAGAACTGGGCGTGTTTTTCGGCCAGCTGGCGTTTCATACTCGCCGGCAGATTAGCCTCGAGCTCGTCCATATCCCACTGGCAGTTGAGCAGGAAGGTGCCGCCATCCTTCAGGTTTTTCACCATGTCGTAATTGTGAACATAAGAGGGATTGTGGCAGGCCACGAAATCCGCCGCCTGAATCAAGTAGGGCGAGTGGATCGGATTCTTCCCGAAGCGCAGGTGAGACTGGGTCAAACCGCCGGACTTCTTCGAGTTGTACACGAAATAGGCTTGACAGTAAAGGTCGGTGGCGTTCCCGATGATCTTGATGGAGTTCTTGTTGGCACCCACGGTCCCGTCGGAGCCCATGCCCCAGAATTCGGCACTGGTTTCGCCTTCCGGCGTGGTGTTGATTTCACCGCCGATGGGCAGAGAAGTGAAAGTCACGTCGTCGACAATCCCAATGGTGAAGTTATTCTTCGGCTTGTCGGCTTTCAGATTGTCGAACACGGCGACGATCTGAGCCGGGGTGGTATCCTTGGAGCTCAAGCCGTAGCGGCCGCCGACGATGGTCATCGGCAGTTCCCGTTCTTTATAGATCGCGCAGATGTCCTGATAGAGCGGTTCGCCCATGGCGCCCGGTTCTTTGGTGCGGTCAAGCACGGCCATCTTGGTGACCGTCTTCGGGATCGCGTTTAAGAAATAATCCGCGGCGAAGGGACGATACAGGTGAACGTTGATCATCCCGACCTTTTCGCCCTTAGCGACCAGGTAGTCGATGGCTTCGCGGGTGGTTTCCGCGCCGGAGCCCATCAGCACGACCACGCGTTCGGCATCGTCCGCGCCGTAATAATTGAACAAATGATAATCGCGGCCCGTCAGCTTGTTAATTTCCTGCATATAGTGTTCAACGGCGTCGGGCAATTTGTCAAAGTTGGTATTCAACGCTTCGCGGCACTGGAAGAAGATATCCGGGTTGACCGTGGTTCCGCGGGTCGCCGGGTGCTCCGGGTTCAGCGCATGCTTTCTGAACGCCCTGATTGCATCCATATCGACCAGAAGGCGCAGATCTTCGTAATCCAGCGCGTCGATCTTCTGAATTTCGTGAGAGGTGCGGAAGCCGTCGAAGAAGTGCAGGATCGGCATCCGGCAGTGAATCGCCGCCAAGTGAGATATCGCGCCCAGGTCCATGACTTCCTGCGGAGAGGAAGATGCGATCATGCCGAAGCCCGTGCTGCGGACGCCCATTACATCAGAATGGTCGCCAAAGATGGACAGCGCGTGAACCGACAGCGTTCTGGCCGACACATGAAAGACTCCCGGCAGCATTTCTCCGGCGATTTTATACATATTCGGGATCATCAGCAAAAGTCCCTGGGACGCGGTGTAAGTTGTGGTCAGTGCGCCGCATTGCAGCGAGCCGTGAACCGTCCCGGCCGCTCCGCCTTCCGACTGCATTTCAACCACTTCAACCGGCTGGCCAAAGAGATTCTTCTTGCCGTTCGCCGCCCATTCGTCCACATGTTCCGCCATGGGTGAAGACGGCGTGATCGGAAAAATCCCCGCCACTTCCGTAAAGGCATACGAAATATAAGCCGCCGCTTCATTCCCGTCCATTAATGCGATTTTTTTGGACACAATTCTTTACCTCCTTCTCACGTCACGAATAACGATTTGTTCGTCCTCTCCGCAACATTTCAACATACACCACCATAAAAATGCATGCATATTTTTAATATACACACAGAATACACCGTTTGAAATCCTTTGTCAATAATGAATGAGAAAACTTTTTATTGTTTTTTAAATGATAAATTGCACTAAAAATATTTGAATCGCACATTCGGTTATTATATACTGTAAATATTTAAGAGATTTGATGGCGGCTGCACAACCGGCGGCGTCATCTCTTTTTTAGGAGGTATTATCTATGGGTTCTCAATCAATGACAGCCTATCAAAAAATAAAAGAAATGATTTTTCACATGGAACTGCTGCCGGGCGGCAAGATTTCCGAACCGCAGATCTCGGCCAAGCTCAACATCAGCCGAACGCCGGTTCACGATGCGTTGCGCCGGCTTGCGGCCGAAGGCCTCGTCACCATCGGGCGCAACCGCGGCGCTTCCGTGAACGACCTCTCGGATAAAGAGATTAAAGAAATCGGCACGGTGCGTTTGTCCCAGGATATTCTCTGTGCCAACCTTGCCTCCTATTACGGCAGCGCCGCCGACTTTGAATGGCTGCGCCAGCTGGCTAAGGCCTGCGAGGAAGCCGCCGCCCGGGGAGACATTTATTTGCGCATCAAGGCCGACAACGACTTTCATCTGGCTATTGCCAAAATTTCCGGCAACGCCTATTTGTATCGCCAACAATACGCCCTTTATCAGCAGGTGCACCTGGTGCAGATTTCCAAATACAAGGACATCAAAACCAGTCTCGTGCAGATCCATCATCATCTGCCGCTGATCCAAAGCATCCACAAGGCCGATCTGGACGAAGCCGCCGCGCTGATCTTTGACCATATCAAAGACTTTTACCACCTGGATCCCTATGTGATGAAGTGCTATACCCGGTCAGATGCGTCGGCCGACGCGCCGAAGCCGGCACAATAACGAGGTGATATGATGAGCGCCATCCAAAAAAAGCCTCGGCTCACCAAGCGTCAGCTGCAGGCCATCGAAACCAAAAAAAAGATTTACGACGCCGCTGTCCAAGTGATCAACGAAAAGGGATTTGGCAATGTCAGCATCGAAGACATCACAACCCGGGCCAACGTGGCCAAAGGCAGCTTTTATACCTATTTTAAATCCAAGGAAGACCTGCTGTTCGACACCTTCCGACAGTCCGATGCGGTTTATGCCCAAGCCTTTGCCCGGGTGCAGGACGAAGATTTTCTGCCCATGGTCACCCGCTTCGTCAAAATTTCCTACACGGAATACGAAAAGCGCGGCAAGGGCATCATCAAGGCCATCGTTGCCAATTATTTCACCTTTCCGGACAATAATTTTTACGGAGAAGACCGCGATCTGCTCAAGTGCCTGAATCACATTGTGACCAAGGGCAAGCTGCAAAACCACCTCTCGGCCCATGTGCCCACCACCCAATACGTCAGTCTCCTGCTGTCGACCCTCATCGGTGCCGAGGTCATGTGGTGCATCGACGACCGCGGCAGCTGCCTGGCCGATATGGTCGCCGATGCCATTGAAGTGGCCGCCCGGGGCATGATGCAAATGGCCGCAGTCCCTGCCAAAGAGATCGCAGTCAACGCTTGAATGCTTTTGAGGCGCCCGATTTTCTGCCGCCGCCCCGGCGGCTTTCTTTCTTCCGTACCCGCCCACGCAAAAACCCCCTCGGGACCTCGTCCTAAGGGGGGTTTTTAATGCTCATATGATTTTTTAATCCGAACGCTGCAGGACCTGCTGCTGATTCGCCGTGCCCCAGCGCATCACCGGGCGGGTCACCACGGCGATCAGCGCCGTATTGATCGGGAACATCACCAATTCCTTCACGGCCCGGGCCGTCAGCACGGCCACAAAGCCGTTGCCGTAAAGCATTGACAGCCACAGGCTATTGAGCAAAAACGAAATGAAAAGTGCGTTGATCGCCTGAGCGAGCACGGTGCGCTTCAGCGAGACATGGCCGTGCAGCATCAGCCCGAAGATCAGCCCGGACAGAGCAGCACTGATGGTAAAGCCCGGGAAGAAAGGTCCTGTCGGTCTCACCAGATAGCCCAAAATATCGGCTGCAGCCCCAACCACTGTACCGCCGATCGGCCCGAGCAGCATTCCCGCCGCTGCAATGGGCAGGATGTTAAAGCGCAGCTCGGTCAAACTGGTGATCGGCACTTTGAAAAAGCTGAAAATCACGGAAATCGCCACGAAGAGTGCTGCCAAAGTCAACGTCTTGGTCTTGTTAAAAATTGCCATCAAAAAACCTCCTTTGCAGTTTCCTTTCGCTACAAAGGAGGATATCCTCAAAAGTAGCAGCGGGATGCGATGTTCGAAACCGTAAGCGATGCTTTTCGTTCTGACGACAACTCCCCGTTCGTCAGACACTTAACGCTTCGAAATCTACTCTGCTTGATTCTTTTATTGATGCCATTATACCGCCGGTCCGCCGCTTTTTCAACCGCTGCGGTCATTTTTATTTTAATTATTAATGGCGTGATGCGGGGCGAAACTCTTGCGGTCAATCGCCTTTAAAGCATAGCCCTTGGCCTGGTAGTACTCGATGATTTTAGGCAGCGCCTTCACGGTCGTTGACTTAGTATCCGTGTCATGGCAGAGCATAACGATATTGGAATCGTTGCTGCGCTTCGCCATCGCGACAATCTTGTTGGGATCGCCGTTAATCATCGTAGCATCGGTGCTGTCGCCGTTCCAATCGTAATATTGATAGCCTTTTTTATTCAGTTCCATCGTAAGCACATGCATGATGCCATGGCTATAATTCCGGGAGATTGTATTGGATGATCCACCGGGGAAACGCACAAAGCAGGGCACATAGCCGATTTCAGATTTCACCGTTTTTGCAATGGCATCCAGATCGGCAAAATAAGCATGAGGCGAGCGATAAATGCTGTAGGCATGGGTGCTGGTGTGCAGGCCGATGGTATGGCCTTCTCGGTAAGCCTTGCCGATCATGTGGCGATACTTTGGCTGCTGATTGGTTACGAAGAAAGTGGCCTTGGCATGGTAGCGATTGAGAATATCGAGAATCGGCTGGGTATTTTTGGATGGACCGTCATCAAAGGTGAGATAAAGCACTTTCTTCTTGGACATCCGCATCCTCCCCGGCAAATCGCTGGGCCGCAGATGAAAATCCCGGCTGTCCTGCAGGATTTCGCCAGCTGTCAGCGAATCCGACAAGAGGCCCGAAGCCTTGGCAAAGGCTTCCCAATGGCCCGCCGCCAAAGCCCTGGGAGATGCCGCCCAAAGCAGACATGCTGCCACGCCAATAATGCCCAAAAATCCGATCCATACCAACCACTGCTTTCGTATCTCCATCGCAAACCTCCCAAAATTAGATTGTTTTTCATTATAACACAGCGGTTTGACCGGTGAAAGGCTTTGATTCAAAGTTTTAAAGCATGCCACAAGATTGACGCTTTCATTCCGGGAATCCTTCGTTTATAATGAAAGCGCGCCGAACGCGGACCGGCGTCCGGTCTGCGTCGGCAGATCGAAAAGCATTGTCGAGGAAGAACCATGCGAAAAGCCTTTAATGATTACATCGGCGTCTTCGATTCCGGCGTCGGGGGCATCTCGGTGCTCAAACATCTCACCGAGCAGCTGCCCAACGAAAATTTTCTGTTCTACGGCGACTCTGCCAACGCGCCCTACGGCGAGAAATCGGTTGAGCAGGTGCGCGCCCTTGCTTTTGACATCGTCCGCCGGATGGTCGAAGGCGGCGTGAAGGCCATTGTCATCGCCTGCAATACCGCTACCAGCGCTGCGGCAAAAGAGCTGCGCCGCGCCTTTAATCTGCCGATCATCGGCGTGGAGCCGGCGCTTAAGCCCGCGGCCACCGCCTCCGGCCGGCACCGCGTTCTCGTGATGGCGACTCCGGTTACCTTAAGCCTTCAAAAATACCGCGATCTTTGGGATCGCTACGCCGGCTATGCCGAGTGCGTCTCCTGCTCCTGTCCGGGGCTGGCCAAGCGCATCGAACGCGGCCGGCTGGACGCACCGGATCTCACCGCCTTGATCGAAAAGCTCATCGGCTGTTATCGCGGCCGGGTGGACAGCGTGGTTCTGGGCTGCACCCATTATCCCTTTGTCAGCAATCAAATCCGCGACGTCCTCGGCAGCCATGTCACCCTTTATGACGGCGGCGCAGGCACCGCGGGCGAACTTAAAAATGTGCTTGCCCAAAAACAGCTGCTCACCCGTGCGGCCACGCCCGGCGGCGTTCTCTTTCAGTCGAGCTTCAAGCAGTCGAGCGAAATCGCGCTTTACAAGCATTTTTATCATTTCGATCTTTAAAATCAAAGGAGCCGCGCCATGACAACCATCACCTACCAGCCCATCGGCATCATCCGCACCGCCTTCACCACCCGGGAAAACACGCCCCGGGGCGTCGCTGCCCAAAATGCCCGGGGCATCATCCAAATGCGCCCCGACTATCGCGAGGCCATGGCCGACATGCACCCCGGCGAACGCTATCTGGTGCTTTTCCACTTCGATCGCTCTCAGGGCTATGCCCAGACCGTCCCGATCCACGGCGACGGCCCGATGACGGGGCTCTTCTCCACCCGGGCGCCCAATCGCCCGAATCCCGTCGGCCTGACCACCATTACGATCGAAGCGATCGATGACAGCCGCATCACCTTTCGCGGGGCGGATATGATGGACGGCACCCCGGTGCTCGACATTAAGCCGGTTTAAGCGCTGAACCCAAACGCACAAAAGCCGCCGACGATTTTAAACCGTCGGCGGCTTTTTACGTGCTCATGATTCATTCGTCAAAATTATTTTATCCTCCACAAGGTTATCGCCGGCACGCAAATTCATCGTCATTGGCCGCCGACAAACAGAACTGGCACACGCTTTGCGGAAGGGTGCTTGCCGCACAACGATCGCTCCGGTCGCTGAAACCTATGCTTTTTCAAAATTACCGAATTCGGCTTTAGAGGACTTTCTTATTTTCCGCGCCGGGCGTGGTTACGATGATCTTTTCCACCGTTATCATCAACGCCCCTTTGGCTGTCGCAGCGCCATTAAACATCTCCTCCACCATCGCTTTGAAGGTCTCCACGACGGCTCCTTCGGTCACATACTCTGCAACTCCTTTGATTTGGTATCCTTCAAGGCTTTGCGCATCATAGGCGGAAATGGCGATTCTGCCGCCGTTGTTTTTGATATTGTTCAAAGTCGTTTCCAAAAACACATCGCCCACGATCAGCTTGCCGTCATCCGCGACATCCTTGAAAGCGACGGGAACCACATTGGGTTCGCCGTCAGCGCAGGTTGCCAGATCCCACATACTTTTCTTAAGAATATTCTTTACATTTTCATTCATGGTTATCTCCATTCCGGAGCGCTCTTTACGACAGACCATTTGCGGCACTCCGACACAAACAGCTGTTTGAAGACTGGACGGGGACTTTCCCTTGATCCACCACCGGTTTACTCACATCATGCTTTTGCGACACACTCGATCTCGCACAGCGCTCCTTTGGGCAGAGCCTTCACGGCAAAGCAGCTTCTGGCAGGTTTTGATACAAAGTACTTTGCGTACACCTCATTAAAAGCGCCGAAGTCTGCGATTTCAGCCAAAAAGCACGTTGTCTTGACGACCTTCTCCGCACCGGATCCCGCGGCATCCAGAATAGCGAGAACATTTTTGCAGCTCTGCTCCGTTTGTGCCGTGATTCCTTCCGGGATCTCGCCTGTTGCGGGATCAGCCGGAAGTTGGCCGGATGTAAAGATCAGCCCATTCGTCATAAAGCCCTGAGAATAGGGACCGATGGCGCCGGGAGCGCCGGAAGATTGAATTTGTTTCATCGTGACCTCCTTATCGAAACAATGATAATAAATTTAGATATCTACTGGATTAACCGATCGCGCAACTTCTTTTTCCTCCCTGGTGCGCATGAGACCGAATTGGATCGTCAAACAGGTAAACAAAAGCAGCAGTATCGGATAAAACTGATAACGGACAATATCCAGATAATTGACGCCTTTCGCATAGGTCTGCACCAGGAGCACGCCGCTGTCATGCGGCACCAACATCAAGGCCGCCGCTCCGAAAATATCCAGAAGGGATGCCAAACGCTTGGGCGCGATCTTATAGTTGTCGCCCAGATCCTTGGCAAGCGGCGCGCTAATCATAATCGCCACGGTATTGTTGAGGGTGATGCCGGAGATGATCATGGACACAAGCCCGATGATGTATTCACAGCTCTTTCTGTTCCTGATCTTTTTCATCGAGACCTTTAGCAAATACGCAATGCCGCCATAATAGCGGACAAGCTCTACCATGCCGGAAATCATCATCGCGAAGACGGCAAGCCAGAACATATCCTCCATACCGGCACCGATGGCTTTCGTCCAACCAAAGAACGAGATCGTCCCGCAAGCCATCCCGATGATGCCTGCCAGAACCGTTCCGATCACAAGGACGACCGTAACATCCATCCCGGCCACCGCAAGAATCAAAACGACAAAATAGGGAATCACCGTTGGCAGGATGTAGTTTCCGGCGTGTGCCGGGCCGCCGCCGGAAGCGTGGCTCAAGACGGTATAAATCACCATCGTGAGGATCGCTCCTGGCAGCGCAATGAGGAAATTCATCCGGAATTTATCCTTCATCTCTGCGCCGACACCCTTGGTCGCCGCAATGGTCGTATCGGAGATCATCGAAAGATTGTCCCCGAAATAGGCTCCGGCAATGGCTGCTGCTCCTGCCATGCCCGTGTTTAGACCGGCGCCCTCTGCCAAAGCGATCGCGACCGGGATCATCGTAACCTGCGTCCCCATAGACGTTCCGATGCAGGTGGATATGATGCAGCAGATTAGGAAAATGCCCGGGATCAACAGATGAGCGGGAATAATGGAAATCCCCAGGTTCACCATGGACGTTTTTCCGCCGATCTTTGCCACGGCATTCGCAAATCCGCCGGCCAGAAGAAGGATCAACCCCATCTGCATGACGCCCGGCCGACCAGCGCCGGCGCAGTAAACGTTGATTTTGTCATCGATCTTTTTCTTGCGGTCAAAACAATAAATGCCGATCAGGATTGCAACCATCGCCGCCACATATCTGGGCATTTGATAAAAAGCATCTTTGACGCCCACCAGCATCAAAACCATGCCGCACCCGACATACAACCCCAAGAATACAATAAACGGGATCAGCGCCAGCGCGCCGTAGTCCCTTTCACTTCTTTTTTCTGCCATGTGCGAGTCTCCCCTTCTCATACATTATCGCAGCTATAAATGCGAGATCGCTTCAATGATTCTCCCATCAAGCCTCAACGTCTTCATGTTATATCCGCCGCTGCCCGCGCGAGATTGTCCGCCGCCCGGCGGACCAGCGCAGGATTCGTTGCGAGATTCATCCGGATAAATCCTTTGTATTGATCTCCGAACCACTCCCCGTAGTCCACGCCCAGCCGGGCCTTCTCCTGCACAAACAACCGACACTGCGCCGGATCGCAGCATTCCCGCAGATCGACCATGACCAGATAGGTTGCGTCCAGACAACAAACCGCCGCCTGGGGCAGCCGCGAAGCCAGCTCCGTTTTTAAATAGGTATAATTGTCCCGGATAATTTCCAACACATGGTCCAGCCATTCGCCGCCGTGCCGATAGCCCGCCATCGTGGCATACATCCCCATGACGCTGATCTCTGTCCTGTTGTTCCCGGATGCGTAATCGTCATATTTTGCCCGGAGCTTTCCATCCTTAATGATCATATGGGCGTGAAGCAGCGTTGCCAGGTTAAACGTCTTGGACGCCGAATTGATCGTGATCAGGCGATCCGCATATTTCCCGCCGCTGACTGTCAGAGCCGGGACAAACGTCTTCTCCGAGTTGATCACAAGGTCCTGATGAATCTCATCACTCGCCACCAGCACGTCGTGTTTTCGGCAAAGCTCGAACAGGCGCGCCAGCTCTGCCTCACTCCAAATGGCCCCGGCGGGATTATGCGGAGAACACAAAAGAATCAGCTTCACGTTATGCCGCACGATGGCGTCCTCGATCGCCGCGGCGTTCATGGACCAGTTTCCGTTTGCATAATCGAGATCGACGCTGACTAATTTTCTATGGTTGTTCGTAACCACATTGAAGAACGGATAATAGACCGGCGTCATGATCAGGCAGGCGTCGCCCGGCTCGGTGAAACAATTAATCGCATAGGCCAGGCCCGTGACGCAGCCTGTCGTGAAGCGGACCCATTCCTTTTCGATCTTCATGCCATAGCGGGATGCCATCCAATCCGACATCGCCTGATAGTATGCTTCCGGCGCCTTGGTGTAACCAAAAATCCCGTGCTCCGCGCGCTGAACCAATGCCTCGCGGATATACCGGCTGGTTTTAAACTCCATATCCGCAATCCACATACCAATCAGATCGCGAGAGCCAAATTTTTCCTCGAGGCCATCCCATTTCAAACAATCTGTCCCGCGGCGGTCTGCCAGATATGCCTTTAGAAACGCTTTTTTATCCATCTTCTCCTCTCTTGCTCGCATCACAAGTGCGACGGCGCACCAGTCGACAACGCCCGATCTTTGCCACGCTCAGTGATTATCTCTTTGCGCTTTGTGCGCGTTGACAGCGTCCCGCATGCGCTCAAGTCCTGTCTTGATGACAGCTCTCGGCATCGCCAGATTCAGTCTAATATAACCTTCCGCATTGCCGACAAACAACGCATTGCCGCCCTCGAGCAGAACACCCGCGCGATTGGCAAAGAAACCTGGCAGATCCGCCACATCCGGAAGCACCTTAGACAGATCGACCCAGGATAGGTAGGTTGCTTCGGAAATGTTCATCACCGCCTCCGGCATGTGTTCGGCGAGAAACGCTTTGACAAACGCGAAGTTCCCGTCCAAATAAACGCGCAATTCCTGCAGCCAGGGATCGCCGAAGTCATAGGCCGCTTTGGCTGCGGTGAGCGACATCGTATTGACCATGCCGAACAGCTTATCGCGCTTCCGGAAGGTCTCCCGCAGCTCGGGATCGCGGATGATGATATTGGAAAAGGAGAGCCCCGCCATATTGAAGGTTTTGGTCGGCGCCATGCAGGTAATCAGTTTGGGATAATCCGGCATGATCTTTGCCAAGGGCGTGTGCACCTGCCCTTGTCTGATCAGATCGCAATGAATTTCATCCGAGATGATCCAGAGATTATACTTCTCTACAATTCCGGCAATCCTCTTCAGCTCGTCTTCTTTCCACACGCGGCCGGTCGGATTTTGCGGATTGCACCAAAATATCAGCTTGCAGTGAGGATCGGCGCACTGTTTTTCAAAATGATCGTAGTCGATAAAGAATTCTCCCTTTTCATTCTTTGGGAGGGGCGATTCCAAAACGCCAAGATTCGAATACTCCGCCGCGTGAAGAAAGTAGCCGTAGGCCGGCGTATGGATCAAAACCTTCTCCTCCTGCGTGCAGAGGGTTTCGGCCAGCTGATACAACGCGGGAATGATGCCGGGAGAATAGCAAAGCTCCTCCTGCGGGAAAACCCATCCATAATGGTCTTTGCACCATTTAACAACCGACTCGTAGTAGCTGTTGTCAAAAACGCCCGTGTAGCCGAAGATCCGGCGGTCAATTCTGGCGCGCAGCGCATCCAGAATCTCTGGCGCGATCCCAAATTCCATATCTGCCACCCACATGCGGACAAACGCCTCGTCTTTATAGGGGAAAACCTTCTCGGGTCCTGCATGGAAGATATAGCCGCGAAAGCCGTCCGTGTTTAATGCGTTCGTATTTCTTCTGTCAATCATTTCATCAAAGTTATACATCTGTGTGCTCCTTTCTCATTGGGGGTCATTTCTTTTGACAAGATGATTATAAGGATATTTTGGTTTGCATTCAAAAGTGGGTCTGTATCATTAAAGTGGATTATATTAGATAAAAGTTTCATAAAAGTGTATTTAGGGGCATTCCTGTGTTAAAATTGAGCTCAAATGATGGAATATTGTCTCCATTCACAAAATTGTGTATTTGAGAGAAACTACAGGAGGGAACACATGTCAGAAATTACTGCCGGAATCGGGCACAATATCCGTGTTTACCGAAAAAAAACCGGCCTGACGCTGGATGCGCTGTCAGACCTTGTCTTTAAGAGTAAATCAACGCTCTCGAAATATGAAAAGGGGGAAATATCCATCGACATCGAAACGCTCTATGAACTGGCGGACGCACTCCATGTCCATGTGGAGCAGCTGCTGTATGTGCGGAAATCGCATACGGGGATTGCCACATCCGACGCACATCCTTCTTTTTTTAACGGAGTATCCCGATTTTTCAGTTATGTTTTTGATGGCCGAAGCCATCAACTTCTTCCTTCCGTTTTCGATATCCTCTCCGAGACGGACAAAAATCAGTTCAAGATCATGATGTACATGAATTATAAAACCTATGATCATTACCAGGACTGCGAAACGACTTACATCGGTTATATCGAGCACTATGACGCTGTGACCAATATTATGCTGACCAACCAGTATTCCCCCATGGAGAAAGCCAGTGCCCAGATTTTAGCTTCCTATCTGGATTCCGACATAAAATGGGGGCTATGGAACGGTCTGTCCTCCAGGCCGCTGATGCCGATCGCGACGAAAATGCTCTTTACCAAAACCAGACTTAAAGGAAAGGAAGATATTATCAATGATTTAAAAATATCCAAGGAGGATATAAAGCTTCTGCGCCTATATAATATGCTGCCGGTGTTCTAAAACGAATCCATAACAATCCCTTGAACATAAAAACGAACTTTTCTCTCCAACCCGACATTGGCCGAGAAAAGGCTTAGGTTGACAGGACTCCCTCTTCAGCACGACAGACGTTTTACAGCCAAGAGCGCTGCGGACGCTTTTTCGCTTTGACAAATAACACTGTTTATTTTAAAAAAAGTTTTTTAATCCTTAAACTTTCTGAAAGACTACGCGCCTAACCCGTGATTCTCTGCAATCAAATAAGTGCAGCCAATGGAGATTCTTCTCTATCTGCTACACTTTTATGGCACTAAAAAACCGTCTGCCGAAGCAGACGGTTACCCGATGTGTGGATGGCGGGATTAATAGTTTTCTTTTTTGATTTCGAAATAAGCCTGAGGGTGGGCGCATACCGGGCAAACATTCGGCGCCTTCGGACCGACAACGATGTGACCGCAGTTCGAGCACTGCCAGATGCGATCCCCGTCTCTGGAGAAGACAACGCCATCTTCGATGTTTTTCACCAGCTTTTTATAGCGGGCTTCGTGTTCCTGTTCGATGTCGGCCACGGCACGGAAAAGGCGGGCGATATCGTCAAAGCCTTCTTCCTCGGCGTCTTTGGCCATCTGCGGATACATTTCCTGCCATTCGTAGGCTTCGCCGCCGGCAGCTGTCTTCAGGTTTTCGACGGTTTCGTCGATCCCGCAGAGAATCTTATACCACATTTTGGCGTGTTCTTTTTCGTTCTTCGCCGTTTCTTCAAAGATATTGGCAATCTGAACGAAACCGTCTTTTTTCGCTTTCGCTGCAAAATAGGTATATTTATTGCGGGCCTGGGATTCGCCGGCAAAAGCGTCCTGCAAATTCTTTTCGGTCTTGGTTCCTTTTAAAGCTTCAGCTCTGCATTTCAAAAAATCTGCCATGATGTTTTCCTCCTCTTGATTGTGCATTTAAATTCGGTCATTCACAGGTGTTCTGTAAATTACTTTGTAATGATATCAAATTACATTGTCGAAATCAATTCAAACTTTTGCTTTTCACGTTTTGGTTAAGCATTCAGTCCTCTCTAATTATTTAGGAAGGTGCAACCCTCGCCGTTTTGATTACTAACTTAAAATTTATATATAGGGTTTTAAAAAACGCTTGACAAGAATATTTAAAACTTATATAGTTTGACCTATCTTATGCTACTGAACGAAACAATCTTTCGCCATTCAATGCTTCTTATCAGGAGAAATCTATGTCCTATCAGAATTTAACAGCCCCCGACGGCCGCCATCTCACCTTTCCGCTGCTGCAAGGCGGGATGGGGGTCGGCATTTCTCTGGGCAGACTGGCCGGTGCCGTCGCCCGGGAAGGCTGCATGGGCACCCTCAGCACCGCCGACTGCGGCTACCGGGAGCCCGATTTTTATCGGCATCCCGATACGGCCAACCTGCGGACTCTGCGCGAAGAGATTCACAAGGCCTTCGCGCTGTCCCGGGGAAACGGCCTTATCGCCGTCAACGCCATGGTCGCTACCACCCAATATGCTGACGCTGTTCGCGCCGCGGTGGACGCCGGTGTGGACGCGGTGGTCTCCGGGGCGGGGATGCCCTTATCGCTGCCGGAATACGCCGAGGACGGCCCCGCGATGATCGCGCCCATCGTCTCCAGCGGAAGAGCCGCCGCTCTCATCTGCAAAACCTGGCATCAGCGCTACCATCGACTGCCGGATTTTGTCGTGCTCGAGGGCTGTGAAGCCGGCGGTCACCTCGGCTTTAAAAAAAAGACCCTGCTCGCCGGCGCCTGTGCCCCGCTGAGCACCTTAATTCCCGAAGTGATCGACGCCCTGGCGCCCTATCGCGATCTCGCCGGCCGGGACATCCCCGTCTTTGCCGCTGGAGGGATCCGCAGCCGGTCCGATCTGAACGCGATGACGGCCCTGGGCGCCGCCGGCGTCCAGGTCGCCACCCCTTTTATCGCCACAAAGGAATGCGATGCCAGCCGGAATTACAAACAAGTGCTCATCGATGCGAAGCCCGAAGACATTCGCATCGTCCAAAGCCCGGTGGGCCTGCCGGGCCGCGCCCTCAACACCCCGTTGATGCAGCATTTGGATGCCATCGGTCGGATCCCACCGCAGCGATGTTCCCACTGCATCAAATCCTGCGACCCTGCCAAGGTGCCCTATTGCATCACCGAAGCGCTCATTCAGGCCGCCCGCGGCAACCGCGACGCCGGGCTTTTCTTCTGTGGCAGTCAAATTGCTGATCTGCAGAGCATTCGCACCGTCAAAGACGTGGTTGCCGATTTTTGCTGAATCATTTCTCGCCCATCATCTCCAGGGATCCTCGCCGATCCTCGGAGTTTTTTTATGCGTTTTTAATTTATTTATAATCATTTTAAATTATGCTGGATTTTTTTAATTCAAACTGATACACTGATTAAAAAGGAGGATGAAATCGGTTGCTCATCACAAGAGAAACAGACCATGCCATCCGACTGCTTCGCGGCATCGCCGGCAGCGGGAAAAAGCGTCCCTGTCCTTGCGGAAAATGAACAAGTCCCCCGGCCCTTTGCCTATAAGATTGTAAACAAACTGCAACGGGCGGGCATCGTCGCCGTGAGCCGCGGTGCAGCCGGCGGGGCTTCCCTCAATCGCCCGCTGGCGGCGTTCACCCTGCTGGATCTGTTGCGCGCTCTGGATGATCATCCCACGGCGACCGCCTGCACCCGGACGCCTTATCATTGCGACTGGTGCGAACACCATCGGACGGACTGCCGCGCGTATCAGCACATGGCCCAACTTCAGCGGCGTCTTGAAGCCGAACTGGCAGCGCACACGCTTCAGGCGGTTATCTTTGATCTGCCTGATCGCGATGATCCGCCGATACGCATCCCTGCGCCGCGCGAAGCCCCATAACCGATCAGCGAAGCCATCCGCCCCTTTATTCATGCAAACATTTAATATTTTATAAAAAGAAGGAGAAAAAGATGTTATTTCAAACCACCGAAGCTCACGAAGCCCTGCGTCAGCAAATCCGCGCCTTCGCGGAAAAGGAAGTCAAGCCCATTGCCTTCAGCCTCGACCAGCAAAATGCCTTTCCTGCGGAAATCGTCCGAAAAATGGGCAAAAACGGCTGGATGGGCATCCCCTACGACGTCGAATACGGCGGCGCCGGCCTCGACGTCATCAGCTACGCTATCGCCGTAGAAGAACTTTCCCGGGTGGACGGGGGCACCGGGGTGATCCTCTCGGCCCATACCTCCTTGGGGACCTATCCCATCGCGGCCTTCGGCAGCAAAGCGCAAAAGGCTCAATATCTGCCCGATCTGCTCAGTGCCCAAAAGCTTGGCGCCTTTGGCCTGACGGAGCCCAACGCCGGATCGGACGCCAGCGGCACCGAAACCACCGCGGTGAACCGGGGCGATTATTATCTGCTCAACGGGGGCAAGGTCTTCATCACCAACGCCCCGAAGGCCGATACCTATGTGGTCTTCGCCGTGACCACGCCGGACATCGGCACCCACGGCATTTCCGCCTTTATCGTCGAAAAGGGCTGGGCCGGCTTCGACTTCGGCGATCATTACGACAAGCTGGGGATCCGCTCGTCCTCCACGGCGGAGCTGATCTTCAACAACGTGAAGGTCCCCAAGGAAAACCTGCTGGGCGAGGAGGGCGATGGCTTTAAAATCGCGATGATGACCCTCGACGGCGGCCGCATCGGCATCGCCTCCCAGGCGTTGGGCATCGCTCAGGGCGCTTATGAAGCCGCCCTGGCCTACGCCAAAGAGCGGGTGCAGTTTGGCAAGCCCATCGGCTCCCAGCAGGCCATTGCCTTCAAGATTGCCGACATGGCCACCAAGCTGCGTATGGCCCGCTTCCTCGTTTATTCCGCGGCCGAGCTCAAGACCCACCACGAGCCCTACGGCATGGAGGCGGCCATGGCCAAAGGCTACGCCTCGGACATGGCCCTGGAAGTGGTCAACGACGCGCTGCAGATCTTCGGCGGCACCGGCTACCTGAAGGGCATGGATATCGAGCGGATGTACCGCGACGCCAAGATCACGACAATTTACGAAGGGACCAACGAAATCATGCGGGTAGTCATCGCGTCGAAGCTGCTCGGCAAGATGCCCCGCAACCGCCAAGGCGGCGGCTCGAAAAGCAGCGCCGGCGCGAAAAAAGCCGCCCCGGTCACCGGCCTGCGCAAGCAGCAAATCTTTAATGAAGGGGAACCGGCCGATCAGGTGAACGCGCTGGTCGCCGAATTGAAAAAACAAATCGACTTCAGCGTCGGCATTCCCATCGACACGCCCATCGCCCAGGCCGAGCGGGTTGTTGCCGCAGGCAAGGGCATTGGTCCTAAAGAAAACATGCACCTGATCGAGGAGCTGGCCCAAGCGGCCGGCGCGGCCATCGGCTCCTCCCGGCCCGTCGCCGAAACGCTCAAATATCTGCCGCTGGACCGCTATGTGGGCATGTCCGGCCAGAAGTTTGCGGGCAATCTTTACATCGCCTGCGGTATCTCCGGCGCGAAGCAGCACCTGAAGGGCATCAAGACGGCGTCCATCATCGTCGCCATCAATAAAAATCCCAACGCTCCGATCTTCAAAAACTGCGATTACGGCATCGTCGGCGACGTGAACGAGATTCTGCCGCTGCTCACCCAGGAGCTGGATAGCGGCGAAAAGCAGCCGGCACCGCCGATGGTTAAAATCAAACGGCCGCGCATCCCCAAGCCGAAACCTATCGGTCCACGCTATGTCTGCAACGGCTGCGGCTACGAATACGTGCCGGAAATGGGCGATACCGAAGCGGATGTGCTGCCCGGCACTCAATTTGCCGATCTGCCCAGTGATTGGGTCTGTCCGGAATGTGCCGAGGAAAAGGCGAACTTCACCAAAATGTGACGTTAAGCCTTCACATCAAAACCATAACCAACCGAATGCCATTAAATTTAAATCGAAAGGAAAACCATGCATATTACCCGAAAAGTCACCGACGACCTGTATTGGGTCGGCGCCAACGACCATCGCCTCGCCCTGTTTGAAAATGCCTATCCCATTCCCCGGGGCGTCTCCTACAACGCATATCTGCTCCTGGATGAAAAAACCGTGCTCTTCGACACGGTGGACTGGTCGGGCTGCCGCCAGCTCCTCGAAAACCTCGAGCACTTGCTGGCCGGCCGCCCGCTGGATTATCTGGTGATCAACCATTTGGAGCCGGATCACGCCGGCTCCATCGAAGAGGTGCTCATCCGCTATCCGGATGTGAAGATCATCTCTAACGAAAAGGCCTTTATGCTGATGCGCCAGTTTCACTTTACGGTGGACCACCACGAATGCATCGAAGTCGCCGAGGGGGACACCTTCTCCTTCGGCAGCCACGTGGTGACCTTTGTCTTTGCGCCGATGGTGCACTGGCCGGAGGTGATGGTGACCTTCGATACCACAAGCGGCGCCCTGTTCTCCGCCGATGCCTTCGGCACCTTCGGCGCTCTGGACGGCAAGCTCTTCGCCGACGAGGTCGATTTCGACCGCGACTGGATCGACGACGCTCGCCGCTATTTGGCCAATATCGTAGGCAAATACGGCCCGCACATCCAGGCCGTTCTCAAAAAAGCCGCCGCCATTCTCGACCAGATTAAATTCATCTGCCCGCTCCACGGGCCGGTCTGGCGCGACGATCTCATGTATTTCATCGACAAATACGACACCTGGAGCCGTTACGCCCCGGAAGAAGCCGGCGTGATGATCGCCTACGCCTCGATGTACGGCAACACCGAAGGCGCCGCCCAGGCGCTGGCCGCGAAGCTCTGCGAGCGCGGCATTACCAACGTCGCGGTTTACGACGTCTCCACCACCGATGTGTCCCAGCTGATCGCCGAAACCTTTCGCCTGAGCCACCTCGTGCTGGCCTCGGTGACCTACAACCTCGGCATTTATCCGAAGATGCTCGACTTCCTTCAGGATATGAAGGCGCTGAACGTACAAAATCGCACCGTCGCCATCATCGAAAACGGCTCTTGGGCCGTGCGCGCCGGCGATCTGATCGAAACCTTCTTAAACGACGAGATGAAGAACATGACCGTCCTCGAGGACCGGGTTTCCCTGGCCTCCGCCCTGGATGATACCCAGGCGATCGACCTCAACCGTCTGGCCGACGCCATCGCCGACGACATGCAGGCTGAGGCCTGAATCTATCCGCGGCCGCTCCGCAAGGAGCGGTTTTTTGCTGCAACTAAAAAACGGCCCAAAGGCCGTTCAACGCGCCATTGATAAACTGACAAACGTCGAAGAGCGGCGAACGCCGCCGCGAAGCGCGTGTCCCTTTCGCTGATGCCCGACGCTTCAAAAAGCCCTTGCTCCTTTGATAGGCGAGCATCGGCAGGGGATTCTCACTGCTGAGATGGACGAGCAGGCTAAATCCTTGCGCAATGCAGACTTGCCCTGCTTTTAGCGAAGCTCCAGACCCTTCGCATTGTACCAAAGAAAGCCGTTTTCTCTGCAATAGTTGTCGATTTTTCTTGAAAGCGCCGGATCTGCACCGTATTCTAAAAGATAGACGGCTAAGCCAGAGCTTTTTGCTCTTGCGAGATAGGCCTTAAAATATAACGTTTCTGTTTTTCGCTGTCTTCCGTAGCTTTTGCTTTTAAAATGGATGGTCGTAAAGACCGTTTCCTGATTGATCCCATCAAACAGGGAGGGGGCGATCCCTTCATTCATGCATCTTGTGACAAAATCATCGCCGCCGTTGATCAAAAGCGGGACACCATAGGCCTTCAATCCTTTCAGGATCGCGCAAAGACCCTGGAAGGTTTTTTCTGTCGGATAGTGATAATAGACGTCTGCATTATCCAAAAAGAAGCCGTCCAAGCCCATATCGGCGTACTGCTTTCCAAGTATCTTAACAACAAAGGCCTGCCACCGGGGATTTGAAACGTCGATCCAGCGCTCATTTGGCCAATCTCCATAGACGCCGAGCGTCGCCTCCCTGAAGCGCTCATAATAAGAACGATATTGTTCAATGGCGCCGATATTCAAATAACCGTAGACCGTCTTTCCCGCCGCGTGAAGCTCCCGGATCTGCTTTGCCTGAAATTCTGACGGCTCGATAACCACAAAACGGTAATTCTGCAGGCGATGCATTTGTTGCCGATTGATGCCGAGAAATACTCCGTATGCCATTGATGGCTTTATCGCACAGCCAAGGACCGTTGCCAAAAGACAGAGCAGAACGCACAAAACAATGCTTAACAAAAAAAGCCGTCTTTTGCATTTCATAAAGATACCTCACATGCCCATGGTTTTTTCTTCCTTTATCGCCTCATCCTTGCTCAAGAATAAGGGCGTTTTTCCGTCCGCATTGACGCGCATGTGCCACATTCCCAAAGCAGGTGTGCTGTTTAAAGGCTCAAGGAGTGTTCGCCAGAATGTCTGATTCAGGCAGCGTTTTTTAATCCTATTTCGGCCTTTATCGTCAAACTGCATCAAACTTTGCCAAACGACACCGCCTTTTGTAGTTAGCCACATATAACTATGATATTGTAATATAAAACCTCTAAAGTATAAAGTTAATTTTTCATTGGCAAAAAATATTTTAAAGAGCCGTCATTCAAAGCCCAGCGATCGCTCACGCATCGCCAAACGGCGCCGTTTTTCCCGATGTTCGGACCAACCTCAAAATTCACCGTCACAGTCGTAAGTTTCAGCCGCTCCGCGAGGGGAGGGGCCGCTGCAATTAAAAAACGACCCGAAGGCCGTTCACTGCTCCATGAATGATCTAACAAACGTCGAAAATCGACGAACGCTCGTGGCGGCGCGCCACCGCGAGGCGCGTGTCCCTTTCGCTGATGCCCGACGCCTCAAAAAAGCCCTTGCTCGTTTGATAGGCAAGAATCGGCAGGTTGTTCTCGTGGCTCAGATGGGCGAGGACGATCTGCTTCACGCCGCTCTCCGCCAAAGTCACCGCGGTATCGCCCGCCGTATCGTTGGAGAGATGGCCGTGCTCGCCGGCGATGCGCCGCTTGAGCGGGTAGGGATAGGGCCCGGTCTCGAGCATGGCTGCGTCGTGATTGCTCTCGAGCACCACCAGCTCCCTGCCTTTGAGCGATCCGAGGATGGTCTCCGTCATCACGCCGGTATCCGTTGCGATGCCCAGGGAGTGATTGCCGCTGTCGATGGCAAATCCCACCGGCTCCGCCGCGTCGTGGGAGATGGGGAAACTGTCAATCTGCAGATCCCCGATATCAAAAGGCACCTCGGTCACAAAAAACCGGACGTTGTCCCCGTCGATTTTGCCAAGCTCCGGCGCCATGGCCTCCCAAGTCGCCGCATTGGCATAAATCGGCAGGTGATAACGCCGGGAAAGCACCCCGGCCCCGCAGATATGGTCCCGGTGCTCATGGGTGATCAGGATTCCGTCAAGTTCTGCCGGCAACACATCCGCCGAGACGAGCCCCTGCTCGATTTTCTTGCCGGACAGCCCCGCATCCACCAGGAGCCTGGTGTGTCTATGGGCCACGTACAGGCAGTTACCCGACGAACCGCTGTATAAAGAACAAAATTGCATAAAGTCAAAACCCTTTTCTATGGTCTGCCGTGCCAACCTGCCATCAATAATAATGATTGCCGCCGAAGGAAGGCGGAGACGAACCGGCGTGAAAACTTTGATAGCTGTGATTGCGGATACCCTTGAGCATGCAGTCTTCCACCGCCCGTTTGACATGGGCCGGATACCGGCCGCTCAGGTATCTTTTATAGGCCCCTGATGAATAGGCCGAAAATTGTCCCGGTGCTTTTAATACCGCGACGCAATTGCGGCCGCCCCATCGGCCGGTATCTCCGCGATTCATCACGCAGCTGATGACCGCCAGCGATCCCTGATAATCAGAATTGCATTCCTGCGCCACGACCGCGCAGATAAAATCCATCTGGTTGCTGTTTTCCGTGCGGTGGCCGGTGGTGGGGCTGACTCCGCTGGTGCTGCTGTTGTCGGATGTATCCGGGTGCTCTTTTTCATAAGCCATCAGCTTTTGCTGCACGGTTTTAAGCCGGGCGTTCAGCTGCTTCTGGGATTGCTCGGCCTTTCGTTGCTCCTGCTCCAGCGCCGCTTTTTCCCGGGCGATCTGGCGCTGCAAACGCTCCACCTTGGCTACCTGGGCGTTATCCGCGCTCATCACGGTGCGCATCTGATCCGCCTTGGCCAAAAATTCCGAGATGCTATCGGACGTAAACAAATACTGTAAAACGCCGTCGCTGCCAAACATATAAAAGGCGCGCATCCGTTCGCTCATCCCCTGCCGAGCCTGGGAAAGGGCCTGCTTTTGTTTGGCTAGCTCCGCATTTTTGTTTGAAATCTGGGCCTTGAGGGCATCAAGGCGCTTGGCCTGCGCGTCGATCTGCTTTTGAATGTCCGTAATCTGATTGGTGAGCGACTGGGTGTCTGCCCCCGAAACCGGTACTGTCGTGCCAAATATCAGGATTCCGGCAAACAAAAGGGACACCCACAACCGCCCGACGTTTCTTAAAATAGCCATGGTTTAAATATCCAATTCCGCAGGATCCATGGGCCCCCGGCGAATGCGGGCACCGAGATCTCGGAAATTCCCCTCAAGATTTTCGTAGCCACGATCGATGTATTGGAGGCCGGTCACCTCGGATTCGCCCTCCGCCACTAGCGCGGCAATCACCATAGCTGCCCCGGCCCGCAGATCGGTCGATACGATTTTGGTGCCGGAAAGCTTCGGCACGCCGGTGATATTCGCAATGCGCCCGCTGATGGTGATATTCGCGCCCATCTTGCGCAGCTCATCCACATATTTAAAGCGATTCTCGAAGATGCTTTCCTGAATCATGCTATTGCCCTCGGCGATGGCCATCAGCACGGCCATCGGCTGTTGCAGATCCGTGGGAAAGCCGGGATAGGGCAGGGTTTTAATGCGGCAGGCCTTGAGTCGTTCCTTGTTGTTTTTCACCCGCAGGCCGTCCCCCTCCAGCGTGACTTCGGCGCCCATTTCCCTTAATTTGGCCGTGACCGATTCCATGTGTTTAGGAATGACCCCGGAAACCAGCACATTCCCGCCGGTGGCCGCCGCAGCCATCATGTAGGTGCCGGCTGTGATCTGATCGGGCACCACCGAATAAGAGCAGCTGCCCAACCCTTCGACGCCGCGGATGCGGATGGTATCCGTACCGGCACCTTTAATATTAGCGCCCATTTTGTTGAGGAAGTTGGCCACATCCACGATGTGAGGCTCCTTTGCCACGTTTTCAATCACCGTTTTGCCCTCGGCCAGCACCGCCGCCAGCATGATATTGATGGTCGCCCCGACGGAAACCACGTCCAGATAAATATCCGTGCCCACCAGACGATCCGCCTTCAATTTTACCTGGCCGTGCTCGATCACGACCTTGGCACCCAAAGCTTCAAACCCCTTGATGTGCTGGTCGATGGGGCGGTCTCCGATGTTGCAGCCGCCGGGCAGGGGGACAATCGCTTCGTGATAGCGGCCGAGCAGCGCGCCGAGCAAATAATAGGAGGCGCGCATTTTGCCGGTCTGATCCTGGTAGGGAGAGCAGTCATGGGAGATTTTTTCCCTGGCGTCAATGGTAAGCACATCGCCTTCGCTGTCGATGCGCACGCCGAGTCTTCTTAAAATATTGACCATTTTCTGAACGTCGTTGATCTGGGGCACATTGTCCATCACGATGACGTTGCGGCTGAGGATCGCCGCCGGAATGAGTCCCAGCACGGCGTTTTTCGCGCCGGTAATCTTCACTTCGCCCTGAAGGGGAACGCCCCCGTTGATGATTAGTTTATCCATCGTATCCTCTCAATTTATCTTCTCTTCATGATCATGGCGGCATCCGGGCCGCCTGCTTTTCAAATTGGTTTTCGATTGATTTTGCGAGCCGGCTGACGCGCCTTTCGATCCGGGCTCAATTTGAATTATTATATCACAAGATTGACTGATGGCAAGAATCCGGCCGCTCTGCCTTCAGGTTTTACGAGTTCGTTACAAAGTTAAAGATTCCCTGATCGCGACACTTTTTTCAAATGCGCTGCCGGCGACCGGCCGGCTGTGATATAATACGAAAAGAATCCGCGGCGGTCTTTTTTGAATCAGGCCTTCGCCGCGCAGAGAACGAAAACGCGACACGCGACGAGGAAACACCATGCAATCGAATCACACCAAAGCCACGCGCTTCAGTTTTGAAAGCGGCAACGACAATCTCGGCATCACCCCGGTGGAGAATGCCTTCATCAATCTTTATATGCCCCAGGCCCACGGCGATTACGTCAAGGTTTATCTCTACGGACTTAAGCTTTGCTTTGGCCAAGGCGCCATCCCGGTGGACAACAGCTCCCTCTCCCAGGAGCTGCACATGACAGAAGGCGATGTGCGCAAGGCCTGGACCTACTGGCAGGAGCAGGGCATCCTCTCCGTAACCTACGGCACCGACGGCCAGGCCGACGTGCAATTCTTTAACATTCCGGCGCTGATCCTCAACGGGCCGAAAACGAAGCCCGCCAAGAAGCAGGCGGCGAAAAGCACCGTGCCAAAAGGCCAGCTCTCGATGGCCGACTGGCCGGCAGCTCCCAAGGATCCGAACGAGGCCCGCATCGCCGATATGTACGCCAAGGTGCAGGCCATGTTGGGCAGTGAGCCTTTATCCCGCTCCGGCACGATGGCCTTGAGCACCTATGTGAAGGATTACTATTTCGATCCGGAGGCTGTAGTGGTTCTGGCCGAATATACGTTAACCATCATCGCCGGCAAAGACACTCCCTTCTCCCAGAAACAAATGTTTCACTACATGGATGCCGTTGCCGACAACTGGCACCGCGCCGGGGTCATCACCTTCGAGGACGCCGAACGCGTTAAACGCGAATCCAGCGACCGGCAAAAGCGCTACTACGATGTGCTCAAATACCTGGGCATTCACCGCGGACCCATGCAATGGGAAAAAAAGATGATCGACAAATGGTTCGACGATTACGGCAACGGCATCGAGCTGGTCCAGGCCGCTATGGACCGCACCCACACCCCCAATCTGAAGTACATCGACGGGATCTTAAAACGCTGGCACGAACAGCAGATCACCACTCTCGAGGCGGTCGAGGCCGAGGAGGCCGCTCATTATAATAAACGGCGCCAGCCGGTGCCGATGGCTCCCGAAGAGGCCGCCGATACCAAGCGCCGGGAAGCCCTGATGGATGAAATCACCGAACACGATATCGAAAACCTGAGGAGGCTCTACGATGACAACCAAAACGACCCCAAACCGGCGCATTGACAGCCTGATCCAGGATTTTCTGAACCATCGGGCCCGCCATCTTTTTGAAGAGCATCAGCGTATCGCAAAGCTTGAGGCCCGCTATCCCGCTCTGGCCGATTTTAAACGGGCGCAAAACGCAGCCGGCACCCGTCTGGTACGCGAACGCCTTGAACAAAATCCCGAGGCCGACGCCCATTATGCCGAGTCCCTGGCAGCCATCGCAGAAGAACGCAATTTTTTTCTCGCCGCCAACGGCATTGACCCACAGGACCTCGCCGTTCATTATCTGTGCGAGCATTGCTGCGACACCGGCTATGTCGGGGGGAAGCCCTGCGCCTGTCTGCGCGCCGAACTGACCTCGGCAGCCTTCTCCTGTTACGACCTGACCCCTCGGGCCAAAGCCGAAAACTTCGACACCTTCCGCCTCGATTTTTATCCCGACGCGCGCGTCGGCGACCGGCCCAGCCCCCGGGAAAACATGGCCGTCGTCTATCAGATCATCAAGAACTACTGTGCGCGCTTCGATGTGATCCATCAAAGTCTTTTATTCACCGGAGCGCCGGGGCTCGGCAAAACCTTTCTCTCCAATTGTGTGGCCGGCGCGCTCATCGCCGAAGGTTACCAAGTGATTTACACCACGGCCCAGCACCTCATCGATCTGGTCCGGGAGAATTTAAAAGCGGAGCAGGGCGGGATCTCCCGCATTTATGACGGCCTTTTCGACTGTGATCTGCTCATCATCGACGACCTCGGCGCCGAATACCGCACAGCTTTCAGCGACGATCAATTGTTCGAGATCATCAACGGGCGGATACTCGCGGGACAGAAAATGATCATTTCCTCCAATCTGGGGGTGAAGGCCATTCAGCAGCAATATAGCAAGCGCCTCGCTTCCCGCATCAGCGGCTACTTTCAGATCGTTCCCTTCTGGGGCGACGATATCCGCCTGATTAAAAAGCGGCAAGCGGCTCAAAACAACGCCGCAACCGCCGATTGCAACTCCAAGTTGTCAAATTGACGCGCCCACTATCTGGCTTCGTTTCAATGCACCTTTTAGAATAAAGATATCGATCGATGACCACACTAAAAACGTTCAGGAGGAAAGCCATGTTACTTGCCGATAAAATCATCGCCCTGCGCAAACAAAAAGGCTGGTCCCAGGAGGAACTGGCCGAACAGCTCGGCGTGTCGCGTCAGTCCATTTCCAAATGGGAGAGCATGCAGATGGTGCCCAGCCTCGACAAAATCGTCAAACTCGCCGAGGTTTTCGCCGTCTCCACCGATTTTCTGCTGCGGGAGGAAATCGAAGACCCGAATCTCGTAAAGCCCGTCCCGGCTGAAAGCGTGCAGCAGGGAGAGCCGGCTCACGTCGTCAGTATGGAGGAGGCCAATGCCTTTTTATCCCTCAGTCGGCGCCGCGCCCGCCGCCATGCCTGGGGCGTTGGCCTGCTGATTGCCGCCTTTATTTTCGTTTCTCTCAGCTCAATCACCCCCGCTTTTAACCTCGAGATTGTGGTCTGTGTGGCCTGGGCCATCGGGCTTTTTGTAAGCACCCATCTGAGCCTGAAACCCTTCGAGCATTTGATGCACCAGCCCATCGAACTGGCCTATGGCGTCGCCGGCATGGTCAAAGAACGCCAGCAGCAGGGACTGCCGACACGCAACGCCAAACTGACCGCCGGCATCGTGATCTGCGCCGCGGTCTTTTTAGCCTTCGGCATCAGCGGCAATCTCAACGGATGGCCCACTATCCCGCTGTCGCGGTTTGATCTCATCCCCCTCGTCCTCATCGGTTGTTTGGCCGTCGGCGCGGGACTGATTGCCGACGCAATGGTCATCCAAGTCGCTTTTAAAATTTTACTGGAAGAAAAGCGTTACGACCCCGCCGCCAAGGTCCTGCGGCGCCGCACGGTTTTTTTCCGCCGGGGATATGCATTGATGCTATTGATGCTTTTCTTGATTGATGGGCGCTGGCTCCGGAGGAGCATCTGGTTCTTCGTGATTTTGCTTGCGGCCATCCTGGCCTATCGTCCGGCAATCGCTCTTTACGACCGTTATCTGAAGGAGCGAACGGACAACCCGAAGATCCGTTGACCCCCTTTAAACGCAAAAAAGCTTCGCCCGAAGAAAATTTCTTCAGGCGAAGCTTTTTATTTTATGCCCCTGTGTGTTCACCCAGCTGGGAAGTGCAATGGGGGCAGCGGGTCGCTGTGATATCAATTTCGCTTTTACAGTAGGGACAGGTTTTAGTGGTGGGTTCTGCTGCTTCGTCATCGCCGATGAGAGGCAGCTTATCGGCCGCATGGCTGACAATTTTAATGATGATGAACAGCACGAGGCCGGTGATGAGAAAATTGATCACCGCCGTGAGAAAATTGCCATATTTGATGACCGGAGAATTGGCATTCGCCCCGATCTTCACCATCAGATTGGAGAAATCCACGCCGCCGAACAGCCCGAGGATAGGGGAGATAATATCGTTGTTTAAGGAGGCAACAATCGCCGTGAAAGCCGAACCAATGATCAAACCAATAGCCAGATCCATCACATTGCCGCGGGATAAAAATTTTTTGAACTCTGAGAAAAAACCTTTTGTTTTCTTCATTTAAAACTCCTTTAATTTAAAAAATTCAGCCCTATCTTATCACACCCTTAAACCTTTGAAAATGCTCAACTAAATTTATTTAGAATTATTTTAATTCCGATTGTCATGAATAAATGGCAAATCAATGATCCATTATTCTATCCGTCTTTCCCATGTCCCCTTGGAATGCTTTCTGCCCCGATTTGTTTTTTCCGCTGGCTGTTGATATAATAAGCGCGTTGTGAGTTCGAGACCTTCCTCACATAAAACAAAACTAAAGGAGACAACCTCATATGCAAAACCAAAAACTATCCTTTCTCGTGCAGGCGGCAATGATCGCCGCGATTTATGTCGCCCTGACCCTGGTCTTTCAGGCCGTATCCTTCGGGCAAGTTCAGGTGCGCGTTTCCGAAGCGCTGACCATTTTGCCGCTGTTCACCCCGGCAGCAGTGCCCGGCCTTTTCGTCGGCTGCCTGATCGGCAATATCCTGGGCGGCGCCATCCTGCCGGATATCGTCTTCGGCAGTCTGGCCACGCTGATCGGCGCCATCGGCACCTATTGGCTGTGCGGGCGCAAGCCGATTCTCGGACCGCTGCCGCCAATTCTTTCCAATATGATCGTCGTGCCGCTGGTCCTCAAATACACCTATGGCACGCCGCTGCCCATTCCGCTCATGATGCTCACCGTAGGCATCGGAGAAGTGCTCTCCTGCGGGGTACTCGGATTGATTTTATATTTTGCGCTCAAAAAATACGCCCACGTGATCTTTAAATCCCAAAAGAAAGTTTCGTAAAAACTTGATCCGAAGGGCGCATTTTTCATCAAGATGGCCTTGACAAAGGCCCGGGGGACAGGTAAAATAATATCTGTTCTTTGCAGGGGTATCGCCAAGCGGTAAGGCAATGGACTCTGACTCCATCATGCGCAGGTTCGAATCCTGCTACCCCCGCCATTTCAATCGCAACGCCCAGTCGGGTGTGAACCAGGCACCGAGATCCGGTGTCTGTTTTATTTTTTGGTTTTTTATTTTAAATTCAGTTTTTTGATCCGCCTTTTCGATCTTTTTTGCCCTGCAAATTAAATTTATATTGTTATTCTAATGCAACCGCTTGCTATTTTTTATCAAAACAATTACAATAAATATGGAAACGTCTTGATCAGAATAAGGAGGTTATGGGGAAATGGCTGATCGTTACATTGCCTATTACAAAGCACCTTTTGGTCTTTTGCTGTTGGAATCTACAGAGGATGTGCTGCTTCGCTGCAAATGGGTAGAAGATAAGACAAAGCCGGAGACGGAGACCCGTCCTATTTTGGAAGAAGCCAAAAGTCAGCTGGCAGAATATTTTGACGGCAAGCGCCAAACATTCAATCTGTCGATCAACGCCCTGGGAACGGCATTTCAAAAAAAGGTGTGGAAGGTCCTCAGAACCATCCCGTACGGTGAAATTCAAACGTATCAGGATATTGCCGACGCCATCGACAATCCGACGGCACCGCGGGCGGTCGGGCGTGCCAACAATAAAAACCCGCTGCAGATCATCATTCCCTGTCACCGGGTGATCGCCACCAGTGGCCTGCTCACCGGCTATGCCGGCGGCGTCGAGATTAAAAAAGATTTATTGGATCTCGAACGAAAAAATTTACGCAACTTTTAATACATTAGGTTGACGCTTCAAATCAACAGAAGCAGCATCCGTTTAAGGAGGAAAATCATGGCTAACATTAATTTTGGAGAAGAAATGAAAAAAATCGTGCTCGCCGGTGTCGGCGCTGCAGCTGTCACCGCCGAAAAGGCCGAACAGCTCATCAATTACTGTGTTGAAAAAGGAGAAATCACCGTCGAGCAGGGCAAGGTGATGAACGAAGAACTCAAGCGCAATGTGAAAGACGGCATGCAGACCGCCAAGGAAAAGGTTCAGGCCACCAAGGATCGCTTCCAGGGCAAGGTCAGTCTCGACGATTTGATGAAATCTGTGGATAATCTGTCACCGGAGGATCTCCAGACATTAAAGGATAAAATTGCAGCCAGCGAAACCCCTGGGGATGCAGCAGACGCAGACAGCGATGCCAAATAAAGAATCGGTCGTCCCGCAGGTATCCGGCCGCCGTCAGCGCAGCTACCGGCACCGGCGTCTGCGGGAAATCATGGCCATTCTCTCCCGTCATGAGATCACCAAGGGGATCACCCCGGTCAAACTGCGGGCGATCATTGAAGATCTCGGGCCTACCTTTGTTAAACTCGGGCAAATTCTGTCCATGCGCCAGGACATTTTGCCCAAAAGCTATTGCGACGAATTAGAAAAACTCAGAACCGATGTGAAACCTTTGCCTTTTGCCACCATTGTTTCGGAAATTGAGCATGCCTATGGGGAACGGGCGAAGGTTCTTTTTGCGTCCATCGATCACACCCCGCTGGGCTCCGCCTCCATCGCCCAGGTGCACCGCGCCGTCATGCGCGACGGCACCGAAGTAGCCATCAAGGTGCAGCGCCCTGACGCCTATGAAACCATGGCGATCGATATGGCCATTCTGGAACGCCTCACCGGGCTGATTCAGCGGTTTTCCCCCACCGGCGACGTCATCGATTTCAAGGCGGTGCTCGCCGAAATCTGGAACACGGCCAAACAGGAAATGGATTTCTTGATTGAAGCCCAAAACGCCGAACACTTTGCCGCCGATAATGCCGGCATTGCCTATGTCGGCAGCCCGAAGATTTTCCATCATTTCACCACCTCCAAGGTGCTAATGATGAGCGATGTCAAGGGAATCGCCATCGACGATATTGCCGCCCTGACCGAGCAGGGCTACGACTTGAAAGAGATCGCCGAGAAACTGGCCGAGAATTACATCAAACAGGTGATCGACGACGCCTTTTTCCACGCGGATCCCCATCCGGGGAACATCCGCATTCACGAAGGCAAGATTATCTGGATCGATCTGGGCATGATGGGCACTTTATCCCGGCGTGACTGCGACTTGTTCCGCGACGCCATCGCCGCCGTCGGCACCAAGGATGTGGATGGCTTCAAAACCATGCTGCTCAATCTGGGCGAACACAGCCAGCCCATCGACCATTCGCGGCTTTACGCCGATCTGGCCGACCTCATGGATGGATACGGCAACGTCAACATCGGGGAAATGAACCTGTCCGAGCTGATGCAAAAAGCCCTGCAGATCGCCGCCTATCATCATATCGCTATGCCCCGCAGCGTAACGATGCTGGCCCGCTCGGTGATGACGATGGAAGGCGTGATCGCCATGCTCGATCCGGACATCAGCATCATCGAGGTGATGGCCCGCCACGTCGCCCAGAAATCCCCGCTGAACATGGATTACCGCCAGATCGCCCGGCATCTGCTCCACGATTCGGCAGCGGCCGGCAAGAGTGCATTGGACATCCCCGTGTATCTGGCCGATCTGCTCAAATCCACCCTTAAGGGCCAGTCCAAGGTCAACCTGGAGCTCATCGGCAGTGAGGAACCTCTGAAAAAAGTGGAGCGCATGGTTAACCGGTTAGTCACGGCCATCATCACCGCAGCGCTGCTCATCGGTTCCAGCTTCATTGCCACCACCCGGATGAAGCCCACGTTTATGGGGATCCCGCTGCTGGGATTCATCGGTTTTTTCGCCGCTATCATTCTCGGCAGCACCACCCTGATCAGTATTTACCGCAGTCAGCGCAAACGCAAAAAACGCCGGTTTTAACCGGTAAATTCATCTTTTTAAACTCTAATATAAATTTTCAACTATCTTTTCAAAAGTCTTTATATGCCGGTATAGCCTGTTGTTTCAGGCATTTCCGGCATTTTGTGTATCGGGAGATACTCACATATTTTCTTAAATCTGCTTGTGTTTTC
>NZ_JAYFFI010000018.1:0-43560 GCF_036289405.1 Pseudoramibacter faecis
CTCCGTTTGCTTTTGTGCTTCAGCCATCCGTACTGCGAGAACCGCCCGACGACTGCGTTAAAAGATTGGGAACGCGAATCAGCCAGCCCTCTCCCCTTTCGAGGGAGAGCGCCTCGACTTCACAGATCCCTTCGCCAAAGATCGCTTCCAACTGCTTTTGAATCAAGCCGGCGTTTGGAAGCGGGGCTGAGGTGCATGTCGAAAGAGCCGCATAACATTGCCGGGGTTGATCCTTATAAGGCGGGGTGTGAATGCGTCTCAACACGATCTGATCCCCTGCCAGAGCCGCCTCGATGCGCAGACTGCCGCCGGCCATCAGAAGCGGCCCCGCTGTGTTGGCCATAAAGGCCAGCCAAATGCCTGCCGGGATCTGGCAGAACGCGAGATCCTCCGGAACTTGCAGATCAATCTGCAGCCTATCCCCCAGGCGGACACCCTGCAATTTGAGAAAATCGGCAATATGCGCGGTTTCTCTTTCCACGGTCCAATAGGTTTCGTCGCCGAAAATGGCCGTTTTGATAAAATCCGACAGCTGCACCAGATACGCATTGGTTTCCACGGCCCCTTCGATAATCGCCAGATTTGCCGCGGATATCAGGCTGTCTAAAATCATTTGCCGCATCGCCGGCTGCTCCGGGTGCGACTTGCTACTGCGCGGTTGTGCTTTGGCGCCTTGTCTTGCCGGTTTCAAACAGACCTGCTGACAAAATTGCGAGATCAGCTTCTCAATTATTTTGGCCAGCGCGCTACACTGGGCATAGCCCATGGTCGGTATTTTGCTGCAGAGTGCTTGTTCCGCTGCCGTCAGCGCCAGGGTTGGGCTTTGGGTCAGGCGGTTCACCCGGATCATCTCCGAGGGCGCATCCGGGCAGTGAACCTGCCCGGTGATAAAACCGCCCAGATACCGGTTGTCGACCACAATGGGAACGGCGATTTCCAAAAGCCCCACGTGGCAGAGATAAAGGTGACTTTGCAGGTCAATGCTGCCTTGAACACAGCCGTAGGCGTCGGAGGCCATGCAGCTGGTCAGTCCGTCCCGGCGTTTGCGCATTTCGCAGCAGAAGGGACAGAAGCCTACCAGCTCGGATACCGGCTTGCCCTGCGCGTTAACAATGACGTTGGCCATGCCTGTCGCATCAGAAATGAGCTGCTGCAGCACCAACAGTTCTTCGCCCCGCTCTGTCATCAGTTGGGTGATTTCCATGACATGATCCCTCGTTTCATTTTGATGTTTTCATCATATCATGGTCCGGCGAGGATGTAAAATCGCCCAATCGTTTTTGCCGGCGCTTGCCGCCTTAGAAGGACTGCTCTGTCCGGTGGATGATATCGTTCTGCACTTCCTTGGCCAGTTCGACAAACATGGCGCTGTAACCGGCGACGCGGACCACGAGATCTCGATATGCTTCCGGATGTTCCTGAGCATCCAGCAATTTGTCGCGGTTGACGACGTTAAACTGAATGTGCTGACCTTTGTGGGCAAAGTAACTGCGCACCAGCCCGGCGAAGTTCTTGAGGCCCTGATCTCCATCGACGCTTTCCGGCAGTAATTTCATATTGTAAAGGCTCCCGTTAGAAACCAGCTCGTGTTCCAGCTTGGCCACGGAGTTCGCCGCAGCCGTCGGGCCGTTGGTGTCCATTCCCGCTCTTGGCGAGCAGCCGTCGGCCAGAGGCTTTGTCGCCAGGCGGCCGTCGGCCATGGCACCGACATCCTTCCCGAAGAGCACATTGGCCGAGACCGGATAAATCCCCGCCTGGAACTGACCGCCTCTTGGGTTCTTGTATTTTTGAACCTCGTAGCAATAGGCCTGTCCCACCTGCCGCGCGACCATATCCGCCGCGTCGATATCGTTGCCGTACCAGTCGGTGTTTTCCATGATGCGCTTGATCCGTTCGTATGGATTGTCACCGGCCGCCGCCGCGGGTTCGGATTTTATGGCGCCGCCTGCATCGATGGTGCCGCCTGCATCGCCGATCACCTTGATGATCGTGTCGTAAATCGTCTGCTGGAGGTCGGCCGGCGCCTGGGTGGTGATGGTTTTGACGTTCGGGCAGCAGGCGATCGGTGTCAGCTCGCTGCTCACCGGATAACCGAAGTTGTGATCCAGCGCATCTTTGAGCTCTTCAAAGGTGACGTCTTTCTGCTCGAAGACGTGTTTTTTGATCGCGCAGAGAGAATCCCCGGCATCGGCCACCCCGAAGGCCTGCGGACCGCTGAAGTTATACTTCGCGCCGCCGGCGTTGATATCCGTTCCCCGGGCAATGCAGTCGGCCACAAAACCGGAGAGGAAGGGCAACGGCACCCGTTCCCGATGGGCGTAGTCCATCGAGTTGATGGCGTTGACCACCTGGCGGACGAAAAAGGCCAGCTGTGCTTTGAAGGCGGCGACAAAGGACTCGTAGGTTTTAAAGTCGCTCACTTCCCCGGTTTTCGGACCGATCTGATCGCCGCCGACCCGGCCGTTGTTCATGGTGATCTCGAGCACCTTGGCCACGTTGAAGAATCCGGCGTCGTGCCAGCCCTGTTCTTTTCCGGGAACCGAAGGCTCTACACAACCGATCAGACCGAAGTTTCTGGCGTCGTAAAGGTCGATGCCCCGGTTGACCAGCGCCGGGATGATAACCTCGTCGTTATACATGGCCGGCAGGCCGTAGCCCAGGCGGCAGAGCTCGCAGGCGCGGTATAAGAATTCGTCCGGGGTGCCCTCCCACACGCGGATAGAGAACGACGGCGCGCTCAGCCGCAGATGGGCCACCGTTTCGATCATCATGTAGGAAATGTCGTTGGTCGCGTCCTGGCCGTCTGCCGTCTGTCCGCCGGCGCCGATGTTCTGGAATACCTGATATCCGGCGAAAGCCTGAGCCGAGACCGCGTCGCGGACCTTGTTCAGATCGTTCAGCTTGACAAAAACGCAGTCGAGCAGCTCCTGGGCCTGATCGCGGGTCAGGCTCTGGTCGGCTTTAAAATACGGATACATATACTGGTCGAAGCGCCCCGGCGAGACAGAGTGTCCGCTGGATTCAAGCTGCACGATCATCTGGGTGAAGATGAAGGCCTGGCAGGCTTCCCAGAAGTTTTCCGCCGGATATTCCGGAACGCGGCGGCAGTTGGCGGCGATACGTTCGAGTTCCGCCTTGCGGGCCGGATCCGAACAGCCGGCCGCCAGGCTCTGCGCTTTGTCCGCATAGCGGTGGGCAAATTTGATGGCCGCCGAGAAAATAATGATTTCCGCCTTCAGGAAGGCCGCCTTTTTCTGATAATCTGGATCCTGGGCTTCCAGCTGCTGCAGCACGGCCGCCGCTTCTTCGACGATGGCCCGGTAGCCCATGCCGATGGCTTTGGCGTAATCGATGATGATGTGACCGATTCCCGTGAACCAGTAGTTGCCGATGTTAAAGACCGAATGGTTCATGCTGTTTTTGCTGTCTTCTTCCATGTAACTGAGGGTCAGGTCATTGATCGTCTTGCCGTCCCAATAGGGCAGCACGTCGCGCAGAATCTGCTTATCCGCTTCTTCAATGACGAATTTGTCCGTCATTCGGTCGGCAATGGTGTCGAATTCTTCGATCAGCCATTTGTATGAGAATTCCGGATAAACCTGGCAGGAGCGGGTATGGCGGGTCAGCGTTCCGACGAGGAGTTCGTCGTCGCGGATGACCACCGGCAAATGGGTCAGGATGTGATCCATCGCCTTGGCCCGGCGCAGCACCATGGGCTCGTTTTCCGTGCGCCTGTAAGATTCCGTCAGCAGTTTTGCCCGATCGGATTCGATATGCGGGACCGCATCGATAATTTGGTTTCTCAGCCGTTCAATACGTTCTGTGGGCTTACTGAAGCCTTTTGCAATCATACTATTACCTCCTCAAATGTGTCTGACACACCGATTATTTTGTATGATCATTATAGAAAGTCCGTCGGCAGTCATACAGACACAATAAAGACTAAATTCTTGCCAATTCGTCGACAGCGGCTGTCGTAAAATCGGTACGATCGAATACCGTCAGGTTTGAAAGCGATGGTTTCCGGGATCAGTTGTGTTGTCCCAGATCAAGCTGTTCAATCCAAACCATTCATTGACGGGAAGATAGTTTGGATTTTATCGAGCTTCGGCGTTTTTTGTCCCCCTTTCGCCAGGCTCGGTTCGTTCCAACACAAAAAAAGCACGGCGTATCCGTGCTTTTTTCGCGGAGAATTATCGGAGATCCGACGGGGAAGCGGCGGCCTGAAAGGTTTTGTTGCGTTTCCACAGTCCGCTGAAATAATAGATCGCAAAGCTCGTGGCGGCGATGCCCCAGGTGGCGGGGAAGACGATGCCGACAATTTGATTCAGGGTGTGCAGATAACGCAGGGCGATGTTGAGAATGAGCACTCTAAAGCCGCAGAGAGTCACCATCGTAATGACCATTGGCGAAGTGGTGGTGCCCGATCCGCGGATGGCTCCGGCGAGGACCTTCACAATGGCATAGAGGAAATACAGGCCATAGGCCGCGCGGCCGGTGCGCACGGAAAGCTCGATCACCCAGGGATCGGCCGAAAAGGCGCGAAAGATCGGATAGGCGGCGAGCATCGCGATGCCGGAGGTGATCAGCGTGATGCCGATGCCCATCGCCAAGGCGACCTTGGTGCTGCGCTCGGCGCGTTTTAAATTGCCGGCGCCGAGATTTTGACTGACAAAGGTGGTGTTGGCCTGCCCGACGGACCATTGGGGGAAATAAATGAAGCCCTCCACCTTGCCATAGGCGGCGTAGGCGGCCATGCTGGAGACGCCGAGACCGTTGATCCCCGTTTGAATCAGGATGTTGGCGAAGGTCATGAGCATGCTGCGGATGGCCTCGGGAACGGCCAGCTCCATGATACGCTTTGCCAGCGTGCGGTCGATGGTGATTCTGCGAGCTTCCAATTTCCATTGATCCGGCAAGTGGATGAGGTAGCGCAGGGCGAGCATCGCGGAAAGACCCTGGGAGAGCACGGTGGCCAGCGCCGCGCCGGCGATGCCCCAACGCAGGCCGAGCATAAAAAGGGCATCGGCGCCGATATTCACAAGTCCGCCGATAATCGCGTAGATCAGCGGGGAGCGGGCGTTGCCCAGCGCCCGGATGATGCCGGTGGCCACGTTGTAGCAGACGATGGGAAACATCCCCAAAAGATAAATGCGGATATAGGTCAAGGCCAGATCCATGATGCGCTGGGGCACCTGCATCCAGCGCAAAAACAGCGAACAGCCCAGAAGGCCGATGGCCATGGCGACGACCGACAAGATGATGACCAGTCCTATGGCGGTGTGGATGATGGCTTTGAGTTCTTCATCCTGCTTGGCGCCAAAAGCGTGGGCGGAAAGGACGCCGACGCCGACGCCCATCCCCATGAAAAAGCCGAGAATGCATACCGTGAGCAGGCTGGTGGAGCCGACGGCCGCGGAAGCCCCTTTGCCGACGATGTTGCCGACGAACATTAAATCGACGGTGTTGTAAAGCTGTTGGATCAGGCTGCTGCCCAAAAGCGGTAGGGAAAAGAAAAAAAGACCTTTAAAGATGGATCCCTGGGTCAGGTTTTTGCTTTGGTTGGCGATGGCGGGACCTCCTTTGGGATTTTTCGGCAGACGCCGCGGCGGGCGGCGCCGTCGGTGATGTAAATCAGATGGCGGGTATTCAGAGCGGATACGTCTGCACAGCAGACCTGGCATCCGCAGATCACATAAACGACGTCATAGGGGACGCCGGGTGCGGCGATTTCGACGGGATCGGGCAGACGGGCCATGAGCTGTTCGGCGCAGGCCTTGCGATCGTATTGCGGATTGCAACCGCCGCAGAATTTGATACCGGTTGTCATAAGGGCCTCTTTTTGTCGTTGCGGAATACACGAAAGAACAGCCAGAAAACAACGGTCATTTTCTGGCTGTTCTTCAAGAAGGAGCGCGGAGATGTCCGGCACCATCTTTCGCGCATGGGCTTAAAGCTGCAGATTACCAGGAGCCGATTTCGGTTCGCTGGATGATATCGTCTTGAATGTCTTTGCCCAGTTCGACAAAGAAAGCCGAGTAGCCGGCCACGCGGACAAGCAGATCCTTGTGGTCTTCTGGATGTTTCTGGGCATCGATCAAGATATCGCGATCGATGATGTTGTACTGGGTGTGATAAATATCCAGGGTGCACTGGGTCTTTAACAGGTAGGCCATGTTGTTGAGCCCGGCTTCGCCTTCGAGCATTTCCGGTTCGATTTTCAGGTTCATCTGGGTGCCCTGGGTGAAGCGCGAGTGCGGCAGGTGGGAGATGGACTTGAGCAAGGCGGTGGCGCCTTTCACATCGGTGCCGCCGGTGGCGCCGATTCCATCGGCCAGCGGGGCCCAAGCATTGCGGCCGGAGGGCAGCGCGCCGACGGATTTGCCGATCGGCACATTTCCGGAGACCGGCAGCATGCCGGCGGTCAGACGGCCAAATTTGGAGCCGTGGGCTTCAATGCAGTCGACGAGGTAGTTATAGATTTCGCCGACGCAGAAGTCCGCGCGTTCGTCGTCGTTGCCGTATTTCGGCGCGTCCATGCACAGCTGGTGAATGTCTTCATAGCCTTCAAAGTTGGCATCGAGGGCTTTGAGCATGTCGTCCATCGTGACTTTCTTTTCGTCGTAAACCAAATATTTGATGTCGGCCGCCGAGTTGATGATGTCGGCCTGGCCGATGATATTGATCCCGTTGCCGACATTGTATTGCGCGCCGCCGTTGGCGTAGTCCTTCCCGACAACCATGCAGTTCGGATAAGTCAGGGAGAGGGCGGGCACCGGGCGATAGCGTTCGCTCAGATAGTCGAGATAGGAGTTCATGGACGCCATGACATCGACGAAATAGGCGATCTGCTTTTTAATGGCGGCCATGAAATCGCCGAAGGTTTTGAAGTCGCGGGGGTCGCCAGTTTGAATGGAGACCTGTTCGCCGGTGAGCCGGCTTTTACCGTTGGTCATGACCATGTCGACCACGCCGCCCATGCTGATTTCGCCGATATCGGTGTAGGATTTGAGCCGGCCTTCCAAATTGGTTTCCACACAGCCGCAGGGCGTCCAGTCCCAGGCTTCCGACAGCGGAATGCCTTTGTTGAGCAGCATGCGGATTCCGGCATCGTCGTGATAGATGGCCGGCATGGTGCGGCCCATGCGGATGCACTCGGCCGCCTTGCGCAGGAAGCTGTCCGGATTCTTGGCGATGTTGTAGCGCACCGTCATGTTGGGTTCTTTAAGCGCGGTGTCTTCGGTGGCCTGAATGGTCATATAGGACAATTCGTTGACGGCGTCGTTGCCGTATCGGTCGATCCCGCCGGCGCAAACCTGGACGGTCATATTGTAGCCCGCGGAGAATTCGGCAGAGGCCGCATCCTGGAAGAGGCCCATTTCGGCGATCTTGATCCAGAAGCAGTCCATCAGTTCCTGGGCTTCGTCGTCGGTCAGGATGCCGGCGGCCAGGTCGTTTTTGTAGAAGTCATAGAGGTATTGGTCCATCCGCCCCAGGTTGTAGGACGAGGCGTTTTGTTCCATAAAGATGCCGTATTCATAGGTGAGCATGCACTGCAAGGCTTCATAGAAGGTGCGCGGGGCGTTTTCCGGCACGGCGCGGTTGACTTCGGCGATTTTGATCAGTTCGGCCTTGCGGGTCGGGTCGCTTTCTTCGGCGGCCATCTTTTCGGCAAGGTCGGCGTGGCGGTTGGCCAGCGCGATGATCCCTTCCGCGACGATGATTTCCGATCGATAGAAGATCATCTGTTCGACAGCATCTTCGCCGGCAGCGTCGTCGAGGGCCGCGAGCCTGGCTTCGGCTTCGGCCTTGATGCCGCCGACGCCTTTCGCGAGCAGGGTGGTCCAGCCCGGGGTGTTTTCGCCGTAGCCGCGGACAAATTTCTTATCGACATAGAGCATGCCGCCGTCGCGCATGGTGCGCACGTCGTCGGGCATCATGGCGTTCCAGCGGTCGAGCACGCATTTGCCGCGCCAATAGGGGGCGATTTTATCCATAAAGACTTGCTTCGCGTCTTCGGAAAGGTAGAAGGGATCGTAGGGGCGGGTGCTGATGGTGTCGAGTTCCTTTTCGATGACCGAGCAGGCAGAGTCCGGATTTAAAATCCCGCAGCGGGGTTTGAAGCCGACGCCGCCGATGAGCAGTTCGTGGTCCTGAATGTAGATGTCCTTCTTTTCGCAGACGTTTTTGTAACCGGTGGCCTTCTGAATGGCCCAGGGCTGACCTTCGGACGCCTGGAAGCCTTCTGTCATGTACAGCGCGTCCCAAACATCCATATCGACGCGGGTGCTCAGATACTGCTGCCTTAACGCTTCGATGCGTTTCATATAATCCTTTGCCATAGTGATACCTCCTTCAAAATCGATGCACGATACATCGGGCCCGCGGGATGCGAGCTGCTTTGCTTATTTATATACGCAAGCTTCGTGCCAAAAAGAAAAAAGTTACGAAAAATTTTTTATTTTGAAAAGCGTTTGTTTATCGCCCTTTTCGGAAGGGGATTAATCCTTTGCAGATAAGGCGGAAGGCCGACTTTTTTAAAACAGCAAAAAATTATTCGCTTTTAACGAAAGGCATGCAAAAAAATATGCGCCCAGCGGCTGAAGCGCGGCAAACCAGGACATTGAAAAAGCAGCGAAGAGCGATCATTCGCCGGCCGGTTCGAAGGTCAAGCCGGGAATAAAGCTCGGACAGGACTCTAAAGGGCGCCGGCCGGGATCACCGAGCAGATGCCGTCCGCGATTCTTTAAAAGGTTTCCGTTTTCAGCGGCTGGTCCAGATATTGGTCGAGCGCTTCTAAAGAAGACGTTTAATGCCGCATCTTCTTAGTCATTTTTCGTCTGGCCGGTCATTCGGAGGGCTTTTGATAAAAGAAACCGCGGACCTGTTCGGTTCGAATGGAGTTGATAAAGGCTTCAGGATCCACCAGCTTAACGGCGTTCATCACCGCAGAAACTTCCCCGCGGGAGACGATGGAGTAAACCACTTCCCGCTCTTCGTTTTCGTAGGAACCGATGCCTCGAAGCAAGGTGGCGCCGTGGCAGCTGACGCTGTAAATGGCGCGGCTGACCTCGTGGGGAAGCTTGGTCACTACAAAAATGGTCTGCTGCTGATATTTGTGGTACATGGCCTTGACCACCTGGGTGAAGGTGAATTGGAAGATAATGGAATATAGCGCCTGGTTCCAGCCAAAGAGCAGGCCGGCAACTATCAGAATGACGATGTTAAAGGTGAGAATGATGTTCCAGGCATCAATACCCTTGCGGACTGAGAGAAAAATAGAAATAAAATCCGTGCCGCCGGCTGTCGCGTCCACCCAGAGGCAGAGCACGGTGGCCACTCCGCCGATCACGCCGCCAAACACCGAAAGCAGGAGCACATCCTTGGTGATCACATAGGATGGGATCAGATCTGTGATGATGGAAGCGAGCACGATGGTGTAGCAGGAGTAGGCTGTGAATTTTTTCCCCAGAAAGCGAAAGCCGATCCACACCGGAACGCCGTTGAGCAGGATGTTAATGGGCGCGTAGGGAATAGAACGATGAAAAAAAGTCCGGGCGATGCGCTGGAGAAGCAAGGTCACGCCGCCGACACCGCCGGGGTACAGATGGCCGGCATTGAGAAATATTTGGGTGTTAATACCCGTGAGCACGGCAGATAGGGTTAAAAAGAAAATGCGGATTGCAGGGTTGTGCAGATTGAAAAACCGGCGTTCCGTAACGACGCATTCATTGCCGACTTTTTTGACTTTCAATGGGATATCCTCCAGGGTATAGGCATTCGAAAAGCAGTCCGAGCCGCTTTCCGTTCATGATGGATGGTCGACAGCTCTTTTGCTGCCGACGGTCACATATTAGCGAATGACGGGCAGGAAGTCAACGCAAAATTGTATCAATCCCACAGCGGTTATTGGGCCAGGGGCATTGCTCGCTTACGGTAGGCCTTGGGGGTCATGCCGGTGATGTTGCGAAAGGCGCGGGTAAAGGTGGAATTGCAGCTGTAGCCCACCATCACGGCGACGTGGGTCACGCTGAAAGAAGTGTTCTGGAGCAATTCCTTGGCTTTTTCGACCCGGGTGCGCCGGAGATAGATCCCTGGGGAGACGCCGGTCTGGTGTTTGAACCAGTCGTTGTAGTAGGTTACGTTGTAGCGCTCGATCTCCGCAAGTTGATCCACGGTGATGGGCAGATCGTAATGCTCGGCGATGTAGCGGATGGATGGCGGCTCGTGATTTTCGAGCAGTTTGCTATAGAGGAAATTATAAAGGTAGTGGACCGAGCTGCTGTTCGGGTTTTGCTTGAGCTCCGTTTGGATCAGCTCGACCAGTTGCATGATCTGGCCGCGCATGGAGACGATGATGGGTTCACCGAGCAGGGCCTTGTCCTTGTCGTCCGGAGCTTCGGTGAGGTTGAGCACGAGCATGCGCCCGCTGAAGTCGCATTCGTGGGGCATCTTTTGGGGTACCAGGCAAAGTTCCTGCGGGGTCACATCGTAGATCCGGTCGGCAATGTTGAGGCGCAGGGTCTTTTCCAGGGGCACCATGATTTGAATATAGGGGTGGGCGTGTTCGCCCCGGCATTCGTGAAACATGCGAATATCAATGACTTTTTTCATTTCTCAAAGTCCTCCTTCGGTTGATATTTTTATTACCACACGACGCGTTCGAGGTGCTGGGCGACAATATCGCGGCAGGTCTCCATATGTTCCGGAGAAGGTGTGTCGATATCGCCCAGCGCATAGGGGATGCCGAGTTTGCGGTAAGTGTCGGTGCCCAATTTGTGATAGGGCAAAAGCTGAATCCAGTCGAGCTTTTCGAGCCGGGTGCAAAATTCGCCAATGCGGTGAAGCTCCGCTTCGGAGTCGTTGAGGCCGGGGATTAGCGGGGTGCGAACGATTAGGCGGAAGCGATGCTTCAGGCTGTTGGTCCGCAGCAAATTATCGAGAATGGGTTTGTTGTCGACGCCGCAAAACCGGCGGTGCAGCTCAGGATCGGCGAATTTAATATCGATATAGGCCGTATCGACATACTGAAGGATGCTTTCGACCACTGCCCATTTGGCAAAAAGCGCCGTCTCGATGGCGGTGTTGATGCCCTCCTTTCTGGCTTGCTGCAGCAGGCAGCGCGCGAAATCCGGCTGGGCCATCATCTCGCCGCCGGAGACGGTCATGCCGCCGCCGGAGTGAAAATAAAAGGGAATGTCCTTGCGGACTTCCTTCAGGACTTCTTCGACGGTCATCACCTCGCCGTAGGTCTGACCTTCATCGGTGGTCTGGATTTCAAAGGGCTGGCTTTCCGGCGTCGAGCACCAGGCGCAGCGCAAATGACAGCCCTTCATGAAAACAACGGTCCGAAAGCCGGCGCCGTCGTGAATCGAGCTGCGCTCCAGACGCAGCACAATGCCCTTGTTATCTTTCCCCTCGTATTGAAAATTCATAGCGTGCAAGTGCTCCTTCGTTGTGATGATTGATGCAATTTCTTTGCTGTTTAATCATCGCAAGTTTGATGCCAAAATGAGGAAATAATCGGGCGAAAAAGCAGCAAAGCGCGCCATCGCCCCGTCTAAGCCATTTAAATCACGGGTAAATTTTTGCCGTTTCTCAGGTGACGGACAAAATGGTGGCAGCGCAAAAAAATGAACGAGAATACCGCAAAAATATTGGCACTCATGCGGGAGAGAATGCAAAATAATGGTCGGTTTTTGCCGTCTTTCGAAGCCGGTGCATCGGGAGGATCGGAACGACACGGGAAAGGACGGCGGCAAATCGCCGAGAAAAAAAGCACACACCCAAGATCGGGTGTGTGCGGTGATGATAGGGCCTCACTTATTTGGTGGTGAAGTTGCCGTTCAGGATGTAGTCTTTTAACTGAGCGTCGTCCATGTGGCCGATTTCGAGATAATCCAGAGTAAATTTGCTGTCGCCGGTCAGATCGCGGTCGAGCATGGTGCTGGCGAGCAGGATCATGGAGTCGACGATCGGGGTCGGGACGTCGTATTTGTCGCCGAGCTGTTGAATGAAGTAGCAGCCGACCGGCACGTCTTCCGTGATGTAGCGGTCTTCCAGGGAGAAAGGACCGTCGCCGAAGAAGTTTTCGTATTTTTCTTCAAACGGAACGGCGAAATCCGGCCCCATGTATTCTTTCCCATACATGGTGGTGCGGGAGAAGAAATCTTCGTAGTTCACGGTGGTCAGGCCGACGTTCATGGCCTTGGCAAGGGCCTTTTCTTCTTCCCAGAACACGGACTGAACCTGAGCGATGGCCGGGCACAGCGCGAAGCCGTAGAGCGAATAGTTCTTCATTTCCTGGCCGAGCACGGTATCGAAGTTCTGCATGGTGGAAACGCCGAGAACGGTTCCGGGAACGTGGATCACCGGGTTGACGTTGCCGAGGTTAACATCGATAACGTCGGTCCCCTTTACAAAGCCGTCGCCGGTGCGGATGGCATCGAAGGCGCCGATGCAGTCAGCGGCGGCGATGAAGTCGTCGCTGTCGGATGCCGGCAGGGCAGCCCCGCGGATAAAGGTGATACGGTCTTCGACTTTGCATTCGTTGGTGGTGACACCGCCGCGGCGGACGATGCGCACGCCGTAGGGAGCGGTGTACCAGGCGCCGACGATGACTTTGGCGGTGCAGCCGAGTTCGCGCATGATCTTTCTGAATTCAAAGGTTCCGAGGTTATCCGGAATGATGTGAACCACCTGACCGTCTTCCAACAACGGAATCAGTTCGCGAAAAACCGTCTCGTGTGCACCGGCGATGGTGGTCACGATGATGTTGCCTGCGCCTTTAACAGCTTCTGCCATATTAGTGGTGGCCATGTTCAGGCGGCCGATGCCCTTTCTTTCGAAGCCATAGGTGCTGAACTGGTTGCCGGACAGCTTAATGCCGGTTCTCATGATGTTAGTCAGATTCTTTTTAAAGCCTTCCTGTTCCCACAGGTTGACCTTCTGCCCCGCCAGCGCGCAGTCGCCGGCCATGGTTTTGCCAACGCCGCCGGCCCCAATGATCGCAATCGGTTTGTCCTTCAGATAACTCATATCCATTGTTCATTCCTCCTTGAATTTGATGCCGGTCCGCCGGCATGCTGACGAAATTATTAATATTGATGACTACAACTCATTGACTTAGATTCATTATAGAGCCTTGCCGGTTGTTTGTAAAGGACGAATTTGAAATTTTTTTAAATGCTTTTCTTACACGATCTTTGCTTTCATAATTATATAGGGGGCCAAAAATAGCGCGCTTCCAAGCGCGCTGTATTTCGTTTATTTTAAGGTTTTCATCCAATTTGCCGAATGTCGCTTTTTTTTGACTGTCTTTCGCCTTTGGTTGCCAGACGCTTGATTGAGAAAAAGTGCTGCGCTACGATGAAGGTGTTTATAGCAAGGCCTTAACGATTTTGATTTTAGAATGGAGAAAATCATCATGCGCACTATTGCCGCGGTCTTTTTCTGTCTGGGTGCAGGTTGATTATCTGCCGGGCAATCGTTTCGGGATTGGAGAATCCTTTTGCAAAGAGGTCAATGCCATCGTCGAGTTATTGTTTTTAATGACGGGGTTTATCGCTCTGGCATCTTGGATCAAAGCAGTGCCTGGGTCGGCCATTGCGCCATTTTTTATGCGTGATCCATCGCTTTTTGCCGGGATGCTGCTCTCCGACCAGCATTAACATGGTGGGCTTATTTCCATATCTTCATTTCTGCCGCCTGATTTTTTAAAATAGTGCTTGACTTTTTATTTAGTAGGCTTTTCATTTCTGTCATGCAGCTGCTCCAGCACGCTCTTCAGCTGCGTGGGAATCGGCAGTCCCAGATGCGCCGCGTTCTCCGTGAGGGAAAGCCCCTCGTTCGAGATGTAGAAAAAGATGATCGCCGTGCGGAGCACTCCGGGCTGTCCCAGAACCTGCACGTCGATGATGTTGACGATGTCGACCAGGATGAAGATCAGCACCTTCCGGCAGATGCCCTTGAAGCCGACCGCAGAGGACAGCTTCTTGTCGCTGACGGCGCAGAGGATGCCCGTGATGTAGTCGCAGACCACGAACACGATCAGCGCGATCAGCAGCCCGTCACAGCCTCCGAGGAAGTAGCCGAGCCACCCTCCGAGGACCGTGAAGATGAATTGAATGGTGTTCCAGAATTCCTTCATGATGTTGTTTCTCCCTTTTTGTGCAAAAATAAAAGCCGCCTGCGTGATTGCAGACAGCTTTGGCAACTGAATGAATATGAAGTTGTGCTTATGTCTGTTCCGGCAGCGACTCCCAGAGCCGCATATCCTCCTGTCCGAGCGACCAGACGGCGATGCCGCGGAGTCCCCACTTGTACGCCGCCTGGTTCGCCCAATAGACAAGCGAGTCCACATCCTGATAGTAGAGGATGGAAAAGCCGTCAGCGTCTCCGAGGAACAGGCGGGAAATTCAGATGTCGATGTCTATCGGCGTGACCGTCACGGTATCACGGTATCGGTCGATGTCAAGGGCGTACAGTTTTACGGTTTCCGCATCTGCGACTCCTTCTCGGAAGAGCCGTCCGCGGGGAAAGCGACATTCACGCTGTGCCCCCGCAGTCAGGCCGACTCCTATGGCAGGCGCCGTCCAGAAAGCGCTCCTCCAATACGGCCACCAGAGCCTTGATTCCGTGAAGTGCGTCTGCGTCCCGTCAAGCGAGATATATACTCCGTTCTTGTCCCAGAAGGGATAACAGAGCCGCACCGCCACGTCGTAGGTTCCCGCCGTTCCGACGGTAAAGCTATATGTGATCGAGGCATTATCGCCGAGCGTGGCCACGCCGTCATCGACGGATATGATGCCGGACGCGCTGTCGTAGTTGTCCCCGTCGTGGTCGATGAGGATGTTGGTGAAGCTCGCCGCCTGCTGCTGGCCGTATGCCGTCAGGTATTTCCTGCGTTTGTATGTGCCGCTCGCAAGAGGGTAGTCATGGCTTGTGGCGTCCTGCCCTTCCATGAAGTCATAAATCTGCGGGAAGGCATACGGCACTTTGTTGTAGTCGTCCCAGTAGGCGAGGATCGGGATGAACGGCTGCGGCGCTACGTCGTTCGTGAAGTTGTACTTCCCGGTCATCCAGTTCTTTGCCGCGTATTCCCGCACATCCAGTTCTTTGCCGCGTAGTAGGTGTTCGACGTCCCGCGATAGGTCCTGTCGAGGTTGGAGGGCGTGTCGTAAATCTGCCAGTTCCATCCGTAAGCGGGCAAACCGAGAAAAATTTTCTCCGGCATCATGGCGGTCACGGCGTAGTCGTAGATGCCGTCCAGCCAGTCCTTCGGAGAGACAGGTCCCGGCGCAGAGCCCGACCACGCCATGCCGTAGCTCATGATGGCCGCCGTGCCGCAGTAATTGTCGAGGTCTGCGTACACGCACCAGTTCTCGCCGCCGACAGAGCCGTTGACAGAGGTCATTCTCGGAAGGGTAGATATTGACGCATTTTGTGCTGTCATAAGCCTTGACCGCGTTGTAGACCAACCTGACTAAGCCGGTCCCCGTAGCTTCTCAAAGCGGCGTGCATCCTCGCATTTCTCATGAACGTCCAGACACCATGCATTTGCGGCCTTTCAGATAGTCCCTGCTCAAATTGCCTCACCTCCTGTGAGCATAAAAAAAGCGCCTCCGAAGAGACGTTTGAAATAAGGCCGATTTCCCCGCCTTAAACTGTCAATTCAATCTGGTTTCCTTCTATTCCCACAAAGCAGCTTTCATAATATCCATCACCAGTAGTCCGTGGCCCTGAAACAACAGTAAATCCGTCTGTTTTCAACTGTGCTGTCAGTTCATCAACTTTCTCCTTGCTGCCAAGGCTGAACGCTATATGGATATATCCAGTCCTAGTCAGACTTTTCTCCAGATCTTCCATTTGCGGCTTATTCATGATTTCAAGTCTCGCACCACTGTCAAAAGTGAGAAAATATGAGCGAAATCCGGTTTTTATGTTGTAATAACCATCATTAGATTCAGCGTTCAGATATTTTCTGAAAAACTGCCTTGCCGCCTCGAGATCATTGACGTACATCGCCACATGCTCAATTTTCATGCCATCCTCCATTTTCTGAAACTCCACATACACCCGAGCCGATTTCTTGTCCTCGACCGTGACCGAGTGCTTGCTGTCTCCCGCAGCGGAGTATTCAATCTTCGGTCTACCTGTTGTAATCGCATTTCTGGCATTGTGTCATAACATTTTCGCTGCTTTCCTTATGGAAAATCCCGGACCACTTGCAGATGCTCTGCAGGATCGGCACGACCGATTTCCCTTTGTCGGTCAGGGAATATTCCACCCTCGGCGGTATTTCGTCGTACTGCTTGCGATCCACAAGGTTATCAGCTATCAGTTCTTTCAGCGTTGAAGCCAGCACCGCGTCGGTAATGTTCATCATTTCCTTACGGATGCCACTGTATCTGAGGACGCCTTTTTCGTTCAGCACGCAGATCACGCGGGATTTCCATTTGCCGCCGAATATCTTCAGACCATATTCCAAAGGGCAGCGGATATCTGCCTCCAGTTTCTTTTGATACATGCTAATGCGCCTCCAATTTCTGATTTCCATTATATCGCGATCACTCTGATTTTAATAGCCACTATTTAATTTATTAGTGACTCATAAATTTCTTTATATCTTCCATTCATTTAGCGAGGCTGCTATCATAAGACTGCATCAAGGAGATGCCCGACAAAAACAATCATACGGAGGTATTCACATGAACGTAAAGGCTTATCTTGAAATCACTATGACCATCAATCCGGAAAACCGTCCCGCTGCCGCCAAGGTCTACACCGACTACCGTCAGCCGTTCCTTGACACCATCGAAGGCGCGCTGACAAAGGAACTGCTCATCCGTGACGAGGATGTGCAGGTCATCCACGGCTTCGACAGCATGGAACACGCAAAGGCGTATCTTGACACCGACCTGTTCAAGAATGACGTTGTCGCAGGACTTCAGCCGACATGGGCTGCCGATCCTGACATCCGCTTCTATAAGGTTGCGTAAATCCGATCATAGTACCACGGCGTCCTGCTCCGTTGTCCTTTTATGGATAGCGGAGCATTTTTATATTGCGTCATCTCCGTTCTCCATCTCCTGAAACTCCACATACACACGAGCGGATTTCTTGTCCTCGACCGTGACCGGGTGCTTGCTGTCGCCCGCGGCAGAGTATTGGAAAAATCCGTCCTTGTCCATCGCCGCGCTGTTTTTCAGGCACTCCCCCGTGGATGCCAGAAGGTCGAGCCCGTCTCCTGCGGACACGGCAGATTTGAACGTCGCCTTATGCGCGCCCGCGCCGAGAGCAAGCGTCACACTGCCCGCCGCCATGCTGTGGTTCGGGTAGATTTTCCAGTCAAGCCCCGTGGATGTCTTTCCGAGGTTGAAGATGACGAATGTGGCGCTGCCCCGGACGATTCCGTTAAAGAACCGCTTTCCGTTGACAGAGTAATCGTCGTTTGTGTCGTACTCTTCGAGGGTGGTTTCCGTATTGATGACATAGCGGAGAGCCGGTCGCCTTCCTGTAGCATGAGGTCGGTAAACCAAAACGTCCCCTTACAGTCAGCTATCACAGGCTTCACGGTCAGGCTGACCGCCCGCTTGTCCTGCTTTTTCGTTATCGTGTCTGTAAAGCGCGTAAAATCAGCCATGTCAGTTACCGTCCAGCGTCCACTTTATCTCGGAAACGTGTCCTACTCGGCTGGAGGAACGGTAAGCTGCAAAAAGAAGGATGTGTTAGCCCTGCAGTTGACCACATACAAAGATTACTCCGATGATTTGTGCAAGGGGTTCTCCATAGCCGAAAAGCTGCTTCAGGAGGAGCGAATTTTCTCAAGCCGCGACCTTCCCTGCAGTACCATACCGGGCATCGGTCCCATCAATGGTTGAATGATCCTCGGAGAGATCGGTGACATTAACCACTTCTCAAAGCCTCGCAAGTTGCTTGCCTTTGCGGGTCTTGATCCATTCGTCTACCGATCCGGCAAATTTCCCGATATCGTTGAAATAGACTTCGATACGCTGAACGGCATATTTTGCTCTTTTGACATCTCGCTCATGCACAACGATTTTACTGATAAACTCATTGATGGCGGTGGGGGTCAGTTCTTTAAAGTCTGAATAGCTTTCTGCCAGTTTGATAAAGTTCTTTGCTCTTTGGTTGGCGTTTTCAAATTCGGATAAGCGTTCCTCGATTTTCTCTTGCTCTGCTTTCAAAGTGTAATATTCTTCTGCATATTTCCCCGATAGCAGTTCATAGCGTTTTGGCTCGATATTTCCCAGTGCATTATCTTCATACAACTTATTCATCACTCTTTCTATCTGTTCCATTCTATCTGTGATTTGTGGAATACGCTTTTGCTGTTTCTTGATTTCTTCCGTCTGTTCTTTAGCAAGACTGCTTTTTACCAATGCTTCAAATTCTTCTTTATTTGCTAATGAATACTGTGCTATTTTTCGCAAAACCTCTGTTAGATTTTCCATCACATCATCGACATCAATGCGGTGGGGAGAATGGCATTTAGGATGTTTTGCTTTTCCTTTGACATATTCACTGCAATAGGTTACATGCTGTACCTTATTGTTCTTGTGTATGGTGCGTATGTGCATTTTTGTACCGCAATCTTTACAGTACATCAACCCCGATAGTGCGTGAATTTCTCCATCTCCGTTTGGTCTTTTGACAGGTGCGTTTTTTAATATCCGCTGTACATTTTCATAGGTGGCTCGGTCTATGATTGGTTCGTGTACATCAGGGATTATTTGCCACTTATCTTTATCTACATAGTGATTTCTTTTATCTTTATAATGCTTCTCGGTTTTGAAGTTAACTACATCGCCACAATACTCCTGCCTTTTCAGTATGTGTGTTAGGGTTGCTTTGTTCCAGTTATAGCGGTTTTCTTCATTGAGCGGTCTGCTTTTTGCCGTTCCTCTGTCTTGCTGTTTCACATAAAAGGTCGGGGTGAGTATTTCTTTCTCTTTCAAGTGAACAGCTATCTGATTGCGGTTTTTCCCCTCCATAAAGAGCGTAAAAATGAGTTTTACAACTTCGGCAGCTTCTTTATCGACGATCCAAAAATCTTTGTCATCAGGGTCTTTGATATAACCATAGGGGGCTTCTGTTGCGACGGGCTTTCCGCTTGCTCCTTTGGTCTTAATTCCCGTTTTAACTTTCTTGCTGATGTCCCTTGCATATCACTCCGACATAATATTGATAAAGGGAGCAAACGCCAATGTATTTTGATCTTTGCTGTCGATCCCGTTGTTGATGGCAATAAAGCGTACATTGTTTCTTCGGAATATCTCCATCGCGTTTCCAACTTGAAGATAATCTCGTCCCCATCTTGTCATATCTTTCATAATGACAATGCCGATTTTTCCGTTTTCTACATCGCTTATCATCTGTGTGTAAGCACTGCGGTCAAAGAACCTGCCGCTTTCATCATCGTCGATATAGCGGCGAATGTTCATCAGCTTATGCCCTCTTGCATATCTCTCTAAAAATGCCTTTTGATTGACGATACTGTTGCTCTCGCCGCCGTCCCTGTCCTCATCACCAACTGAAAGGCGGGAGTATAGCGCAGTGATTTTGGTTGCATATTCTATCATGGCGTTATCCTCCTTTGCGTCCATATATTCGTCCTTACAGTTGATAATATGTACCCCCGGCGAAAAGCCGGATATCCGGGGCTGTTTTACAACGCCGCGTTCCTGACGGCGGCCTGCTTTGCCGTCGGGGATTTCTTCGCCTTTTCGATGCAATTTCATCCGGCGATCGCCGTGCCGCTGATGGTGGGCAAGCTGATCACCGGATTGGTCAGTCTGGCGATCGCCATTGCGATTTCCCAGGGCGATCAAATGGAAGCGGTGCCCGAAGCGGCTTTGCCGACCGACTGAAACCGCCGATTGATTTATTTGATTGCAAAAAAAGCGCCGTTTTCCCCTTTGGGAAAGCGGCGCTTTTGGGTCAGATTTAAAGATCGGACGGATCGCTGGATGCTTTCGGCGCGTCAGGCGACTGTTTGCGCAGGCGATGGGCCCACAGCCAAAGCAGGACCGTGCCGGCGAGATAAGCGCAGGATGCAAAGATCAGCACGGGACCGATCACGGGAATCTGCTCGAACAGGGAGAGCGCACAGGCGCCGAGAATCGCCGTGAGCCAATGGTTTTGCCTCGGGAAGATAAGTCGGCCGAAGGCGGCGCCGGTAAAGGCGTTGGCCGGCAAGGCCAGCGCCGCGAAGCTCAGCAGCGCAAAGGCGGCCACCGGAAGGCCGATGAAGGTCAGGCAGGCAATGAGCGCGGCCGGCACGATGAGCAGCAAAGCGACGAGGCCCGGCACGATGGGCTGCCATTTCTTTTCCCGGGTGAGGCGGGCGGCATTATCTAATGCTGGGGTGGCAAACACCACAATCAAAACGGCCATCAAAGCCGAGGCCAAAAGCCAGTACACGATGGAGCGGCCCTTCTTGGCGGCGGCTGCGTGGGCAAGCTGCTGTGCGCTGCGGTCGTTATCCGCCTTGTGGAAGGTCATGCTGCCCACTGCGGCGCCCTTGGGAATCGCGGGGCGTTGCTTGGCAGTTACCTTCAGGGTGCCGGTGATTTTGGCGTCGGCGCCGATGATCACCGTGCTGGCATCCAGGGTGACGTCGCCGTCGACCTGACCGTTAAAGGTGACGGTTTCGCCGGCGAGGTTAGCAGCCTGGGCTTTGCCGGAAAAAGTAACGCGTTGACCGCTGGCATAAAGACCGGCGGTTTTGGTCTTGCGGTCAATGGCGATGCTTTGCCCGCCGACAGTGATGTTGCGGCGGACGGTCAGCTGACGCAGACTCAGATTTTGACCGGCGGCACGCAGACTGCCGCCGATGCGGGTGTTCGTCAGGGCGATGGTGCTGCCGGCAACAAAGGCCGAGCCGCCAATGCGGGCGCTGTCGGCACTGATCGATTGGCCGGCAGCGAAAAAATCACCGCCGACCTGCCGATCGGTCAGGGTGACATCGGCGTCGGCCGATAACAAATCGCTGCGAACATCGGTTGTCAGTTGGCTGCTGAAGACATTGCCGGCGCTGTCGGTGGTGTTGGCCGCCGCGAAAACCGGCATGGCAAGGGTGAGGCCAATAGCCAAAATGGCCAAGCCAGCTAAAATCGGACGGGGTTTTAAAAGTTTCATAAGACCTCCTCTGAATCCATAATTTAAATTAAAGAAATTTAGTTAAGCTTAGCACGACAAACGGAAGAAGTCAAATGCGATTAAGCTGGCGCCGTTGCACTTTGGCGCCCGATTTTGCTATAATAGAGAGCGTTCTGCCGCGGAGCAGAAAATTTGAAATGAAAGAGGCGAATCATGCGTCATAAAATTTTATTTTTTGATGTCGACGGCACCCTGGTGAATTTTGATCGGCAGCTGCCGGCGTCAGCGGCGAAGGCGCTGCACGCGGCCCGGGCGGCGGGGCATCGCTTGATTCTTTGCACCGGGCGCAGCCAGTCTCAGATTTATCCCTTTCTGAAGACCTTTGGCTTTGACGGTATGGTCGGTGCGGCGGGCAGCCACATTATTTTGGACGGCAGGGAGGTGGCTCACCACACCTTCGGGGAGCAGCGGCTGGCGCCGCTGGTGGCCATGCTCAACGAGAAGGGTGTGCCCATGCTGCTGCAGACGGCCGGAGGCGGCGTTTTGACGCCGGATGCTGTGACGGCTCTGGGACAGTTTCGCCTGTTCCAAACGGATCCCGCCCGCCCGCTGGCGGCGGCGATTCGCGAGGCTATCGGTCCGATGCGCATCGATCCCGACCGAGCGGCCTATGCGGCGCATTACGGCGAGACGGAGTGTCTGGTGTATTGCAACGCGCCGATGGATCACCGGGCGATGGATGCGGCGCTGGCGCCATTGGGACTGGCGGCGACGCCCAGCAGCTTGGAGCCGGCGGACGAGCACACCGGTGAGATCACTCTGCGCGATGTGAGCAAGGCGGTGGGGATGCAGGAGCTTTTGACGGCGATGGACGCCGACGCGGCGGACACGATTGCTTTTGGAGACGGCCCCAACGATCTTGAGATGCTGGCTTTTGCCGGCATCGGGGTGGCTATGGGCAACGGCGTGGCGGCGGCCAAAGAGGCCGCCGATATGGTTACGGCTGACATCGATGACGACGGACTGGCCAGGGCCATGGCCCGGCTGAGATTGGTATAACGCACCAAAAAACCGGAACATCCGTGGTGAGATGTTCCGGTTTTTTGGTGCGTTGCGCTGCCGATCAGGCATGTGCGGCGAGTCGGGTCTCCAAATCGGCCAGCAGATCGGCCAAGGTGGTCGCGGCCAGGCTTGCCGCCATGGCCCGAGCGGCTGCCGTCAGTTTATCGTCGAGGACTGCGTGCACATTGCGTCCCACCGGGCAGTCGGGGTTGGGATTTTTGTGAAAGTGAAACAGCGGTTTGTCGCGGCCTTCCACAGCGTTAAAAATGTCCAGCAGGGTGATGGTTTCCGGCGCCTTTAAAAGACGGGCGCCGCCGATCCCGGCTTCCACCTGCACCAGGCCCGCGCGCTTGAGCTGGCCTAAAATATTGCGGATGATCACCGGATTGACGTTGACGCTGCCAGCAAGAAAGCGGGAGGTGGTTTTGGCTTGGCCTTCAAAGGTAACGATCGCCAGCAGGATATGGGTGGCGATGGTGGTTCGGGATGAAAAGGGCATAGCGTTCTCCTTTGCGCCGGCAGTGCCGGCGACCGTGCTTATTGACGGGATTTATTGTATCAAAAGGGAGCTGTTGCCGCAATGGTTACAGGGAAAAATCAATCCGGGAGCGCATTGGAGGCGGTGACCAGTTCGACGCTGACGGCCTCGATCTGATCCGAGAGCACGGAGTGGCGGTTCCACAGGATGGTGAAATCGTGGTTGACTTTAAAGTCTGTCAGGGGAATGGTGCGCAGCGTGCCGCGGGCCAGGGCCTCTTCCGCCGCGGTCTGATAGAGAAAGGAGATGCCGCAGTCCCGTTCGAGCAGGGCGATGATGGCGTGCATATTGCCAACCTCGACAAAATGAGTGAAGTCGGTGACGGCCAGCCCCATGACGGCCAGGCTGCGCTCCAGAATGGCACGGGTACCGGAGCCCGTCTCCCGGATCAGAATGCGTTCGCCGAGCAGATCCCGGGTGGTGCGAATGGGCCGGGTAAAGCGATGGCCGGCGGCGCACACGGGGATATAAGGCACACTGCGGTAGACGCGCTTTTCATAATAGCCGGGATCGTGATATCCCTCTACCACGGCGAAGTCGATGCGGCCGTGATTCAGATCGGCGAGGAGCTTTTGCGTGTTGCCGTAGCGCACCCGCAGGTCTGTGCGGGGATGGCGGCGAATAAAGGCGGCCATGGGCGCAATGAGATCAAACTCGCCGATGGTCATCGTCACGCCGAAGGTCAGCCGGTGGCGGCCCGGGCGGCTTTCGCGGATCCGGGTGCGGATCCGGGCCTCGTCGTTGCACATGGTTGTCATCGCATCGCGCAGAATGCGTCCGGCGGCGGTCAGCTGCAGTTTTTTCCCTTCCCGGGAAAAGAGCGTCTCGCCGAATTCGGCCTCGAGGGCGTGGATTTGCTGAGAGACGGCCGGCTGGGTGATGTGCATGGTTTCGGCGGTTTTGGAAAAATTCAGCGTCTCGCAGGCGGTTAAGAAGGTGTAAATTTTAAAATCGAGCACGGTATCCTCCGATATAATAGGGTGTCATCGGTCTGTTTGAGCCGATGCCCGGGGATGCAGCCAAAGGGGCTGTAATGATTATCATAAATTTTATTGATGATTGAATCAATATTTATTATTTTATCTTTTGAAAAATTGTGATTATACTGGATTTAAAACAACGAGAAAGTTTGGAGGGACAACGATGGATTGGATTCGAGAATATATTCGTGGCGTTTTGCTTTGTCTGGTGATCGCGCTGCCAAGCTGGTTTCTGGGGCAGGCCTTTCCGATTGTGGGCGGCCCGGTCATCGGGATTTTGCTGGGGATGATCGTTACGCTGCTGATCAAAGATAAATCGGCTTTGAACGCGGGGATCGGCTTCGTGTCGAAAAAGGTGCTGCAGTACGCGGTGATTTTGCTGGGCTTCGGTCTGAACCTGAGCGTGGTACTCGAGACCGGGCGTCAGTCGCTGCCGATCATCGCGGTGACCATCGCCACGTCACTGGTGCTGGCCTTTGCGCTCAGTCGGGCTTTTTACATCCCCGGCAAGATTGCGACGCTGATCGGCGTGGGCTCTTCCATCTGCGGGGGATCGGCCATTGCGGCGACGGCGCCGGTGATCGACGCCGACGACGAGCAGGTGGCCCAGGCGATTTCCGTGATCTTTTTATTTAACCTGATCGCGGCGCTGATTTTCCCGACGCTGGGCAATCTCATCGGTTTTGCCCATGGCAGCGAAGCCTTCGGCATTTTCGCGGGGACCGCGGTGAACGACACCTCCTCGGTGACGGCGACGGCCTCCGTTTGGGACAGCATGCATCATCTGGGCAGCGCCACGCTGGACAAAGCCGTCACGGTGAAGCTCACGCGAACACTGGCCATCATCCCGATCACCCTGGTGCTGGCGCTGCATCGGGCGCGCAGGGAGCAAAACGAAGATAATAGCTTCAGTTTTAAACGGGCGTTTCCGATGTTCATTTTGTATTTTGTGATCGCCTCGCTCATCACGACCATCTGTGTGCATTTCGGCGTGGACGCGGCGGTTTTCAACCCGCTGAAGACCTTGAGCAAATTCTTTATCGTGCTGGCGATGACGGCGATCGGTTTGAATACTGATATTGTGAAGCTGGTGAAAAGCGGCGGCAAGCCAATTCTGCTGGGGTTTTGCTGTTGGGTGGGCATTGCCGTCATGAGTCTGATCATGCAGCATGTTACCGGGCTTTGGTAAATCGGGCGAGGAGGCAAAGGCCGGAAGGCGATGCGTCTGTGCGCGTTTTCCGGCCCTTGAAATTAAAAGAAGTTAGAATTGGATTTTTTTGAGATTTTTCTTGATTTATCGCAATTACCTGCTATAATAGGTCAAGTAAGGTTGATGCGCCAATAGCTCAGCTGGATAGAGCGTTCGGCTACGAACCGAAAGGGCAGGGGTTCGAATCCCTTTTGGCGCACCACTTTGTAAGGTATTATGCAGGTCTGAGGACCTGCTTTTTTAATGCCGTGTTTGATGTCATAATCCCGTTATTCTGAAGAAGATGAGCGGTGAGAGTAGACATTATGCGTTGACCTGAAAAATAAATACCTCCCGAAACGGGATGAAAAAGTTATCAGCTTTATGGTTAGTATGGGCCGGCGGCGGATTTTAGAGATATAATTAAAACCGACACTGCAATTTGGGAGGTGGTATTTTGACATTAGATCAACTGACGGACGAGGTCATAGCGGGACGGCGTTTAAAAACGGCATCGGCAGTGCTCGGCAAAGAGGGCGGAACGCCGAATCTTTTGCAGGCGGAGATTGGAGAGCTGGCGGCCGGCGCGGATCGGATTCGCGAGGCGCTCTGCGGCGATAATGCGGATCTTTGTTCCATTGTCAACGGCAAGAGCGGCCGGTGCGGCGAGGATTGCAAGTTCTGTGCGCAATCTCGTCACAATCACACCGGAATTGACGAGCATGGTTTTCTGGCGCTGGACAAGATTGTAAAAGATTGTGAAATTTATAATGAAAAGGGCGTGAATCGTTATTCGATTGTGACCGCGGGCAGAACGCTGGCAGGCAATGATCTGGATGCGGCGGCGACGGCTTATGCCACGCTTCATGAAAAATTTTCGGAGATGAAACTTTGCGGTTCCCACGGATTGATGAGCCAGGAAGCCTTTGCCCGCCTGAGGGAAGCCGGCGTCGAGATGGTGCACTGCAATATAGAAACGTCCAGAAGGTATTTTCCGTCTGTGTGTTCAACGCACACCTTCGATGAAAAACTGCAGGCGATTGCCGCCGCCCAGAAGCTTGGGCTCAAGATTTGTTGCGGCGGGATCATCGGCATGGGAGAAACGTGGGTTGACCGGATAGAAATGGCGCTCACAACGGCCGAGCTGGGCGTCGCGTCCATTCCCATCAATACGCTGATTCCAATTCCGGGAACGCCCTTTGCCGATCGGGCAAGGCTATCGCCGGAGGATGTGCTGCGCACGGTTGCGCTTTTTCGCTGGATCAATCCGGAGGCATCGATCCGGATTGCGGCGGGAAGATTTCTGTTTGAGGATGGCGGAAGCGCGCTTTTCAGAGCCGGCGCCAATGCCACTATTACTGGGGATATGTTAACGACGGTGGGCAATAATACAAAGGAAGACAGAGCCATGCTCGCGAATCTTGGGTTTTCCCTCAGGCCTTCAAAACGGCGTGAGGCAACGCGGAGGCTCTGATCGATCAATTCGAAAATATCGCGAAAGGCGATGCCGATAATGCAAGACTCAAAGGCGCCATTGAATAAATTGAATATATAGTGATGAAATGACATTTAGATATTTGAAAGGAAATAAGATGAAAATCACTGATAACACGAAAAATCTTACGTTTATTGCGCTGATGACGGCGTTCATCTGCATTCTCGGGCCATTATCCATCCCGATCGGACCGGTCCCGGTTTCGCTGCAGAATTTCGCCATCTACCTCGTGCTGTATATCGTGGGAATGAAGCGGGGAACGATCGCCTTTTTACTTTATATGCTTTTGGGGCTTGTGGGGCTTCCCGTCTTTGCAGGATTCACAGGCGGGCTTCAAAAGATTGTGGGGCCGACCGGGGGATACCTTGTAGGATTTATATTCATGACGGTTTTGGCAGGATGGGTTTTGGACAATTATTATCAAAATAGGATTCTATGCGTTGCGGGAATGTTTTTAGCGACCTGTATTCCATATCTTCTCGGAACGTTATGGCTTTCACACAGTGCCGGGATGCGTTTGGCCTCGGCGTTCGCCGTCGGCGTGATGCCGTTCGTCCTGGAGGATTTGGCAAAGATGGTGGTTGCGGCTATCGTCGGCCCGCGGCTTAGAGAAAGATTGGACAAGGCCGGCATCATCACGTACGCGAAGAAATCATAAGCCGAAAAGGGCAGGCGTCGGCTGCCGCAGATTGACGCGATCGTTGCGCTGCCCGGAGATGAAGGGCGGGATATCGCTGATCCGGCACTCGGGACTATTCGCAAGCACATACATTATTCAAAAAATGATTATTTAGCGTATAAACAGCAGGGGCGCGCCGCCTCAGCAGCTTTATGGCGCGTATCGATCGGTTTGATTAAGCCTATTCAGATGTCGGGAGCCCGAGATCCGGATGGGTTATTTTTGTGTTGAAAAAAGTTATAAAAACCTATAAAATAATGGTAAAGTTATAAAAATAATAAAAACTTATAAAAACTTTGGAAAGCTATAAAAGCTATATTAAAGAAAGGAGCTTTAAATGGCGACTTATCAAAAAAATCCATTCACGTTGTCCTTCGGGCGCAAACCCGCCCATTATATTTCCCGGCTGAATCAGTCGCAGAAAATCATCAAGACCTTCACGCTGGCGCCGGTGACCGAGCAATTGTTTGTTATTACGGGGGTGCGCGGCTCCGGGAAGACGGTGCTGATGGCCGGCATTGCCAATGAATTGGATCGCAAAGACGAATGGCTTGTCATTCGCCTCAGTCCGGATGAGGATGATCTTGTGGCGACGCTGTGCGCCAATCTGTATCATCATAAAAAGGTGCATCAGTCATTTTTAAAAGCCGACGTGGCCGTTCATGTTCTCGGCATCGGCGTGACCGTCGAAAATCAGTCGCCGGCCATGACCGCGCTCAACGTCATTGAGGAGATGCTGACGGCGATCGCATCGCGTCACCAAAAGGTGCTCATCGCCATCGACGAAGTGACCAACACCAAACAGATCCGAAAGTTGGCCAGCGCCTTTCAGCTGCTCATTGGAAATGAACAGCCGATCTTTTTATTAATGACCGGCTTATACGAAAATATCAAAAATCTCCAGGATCAGAAAAATCTGACCTTTCTTTACCGGGCGCCGAAGATCTTCTTAGATCCGCTGGATCTCGGCGCCATCCGGGATGCCTACCGCCGAGTTTTTAATATTGACGAGGCCACGGCGATTCAGATGGCGAAGATGACCAAGGGATATCCCTTTGCCTTTCAGGTGTTGGGGTATATCTGCTGGGAGCTCGGGGAGATTGACATCCGCCGCCTGCCGGAAATTTGGTCGCGTTACGATCAGATTTTGAGCGAGGCCGTTTATAGTAAAATCTGGAGTGAACTCTCCAATGAAGACCGGAAGATTCTCGGCGCCATTGCGGAACAGGATGACGCTGATAACATCAAGGTGCAGGCCATCCGGCAGGCCAGCGGGATGCCGTCTAATAAATTTTCGGTCTATCGCCAAAGACTGAAAGAGAGGGGCCTCCTGGATACCCGGAAGTATGGCTATGTGTCGCTGGCCCTGCCGCGCTTTGCCGCTTTTGTGAAAGTGAATGCATGAATATCAAAAAACACCAGGGCCGCTTTTGAAATGGCGCTGGCACAGTTGACCAATGCGATTGATCATTATTTGCCTCATGAGTAGTGACAGAAAGGGAAAACATCAAAAATCGTCGTTAGAAATATATAAACAAAACGTCAAAAATATTAAAAGGAACTTAAATTCAAAACAGAATTAGCACTCACCTCTTGACACTGCTAATAAAACGATCTATAATGATCTCGCAATCAGGAAAGAAGTCCTGAAGGCCAATGCGATAACACCATTCTAAAGGAGGTTTGATGACCATGTTACCGACAATTTTTGGTGAAAATATTTTTGATAATCTGATGAACACATTTGATCGTGACTTTTTCAGCCACTGGGATTCATCGAAGCTCATGAGAACGGACGTTAAGGAAAATGACGACAGCTATGAACTGAAGGTGAATCTGCCGGGCCTTAAAAAAGAAGATGTCCACATCGAATTGAATCAGGATTATCTGACGATTTCCGCCAAGGCTCAAAATGCCAACGACGAAAAGGATGACAGCGGCAAGTACGTTCGCAGAGAACGCTACTATGGCAGTTATCAGCGCCAGTTTTACCTGGGCGAAGGGGTCAAACAGGAAGATATCCACGCCAGCATGGCCGATGGGGTTTTGACCCTGACCATTCCGAAAGTGGATCAACAGCAGATTGAAACCGCCCATAGGATCGAGATTGAAGGCTGAGACTTTCTCCTCTCCTCCACGGAAAAATCCCAACGCAATCGCGTTGGGATTTTTTATTTGGCGGCCGCTGCGGCGGCATGCGGATGATAAAAATATTCGCGCCGAAAAAATGACATTGATTGAAACTCTTTCAAAAAGATCCGTTGACCGCTTGGGTCGGCAACCGTATCCGGGCGATCAACCTTAGCATTCAGAAAGAAGGTAACACAGTGACTTGCAAAGATTCAGAACTCAAACGTCTATATCGGAAACCGGCCCGTGTGCGCGAAATGCTGGGCGCAGCCGAAAGCTTAAAGCGGCTGAATCGTGATCCGAAAAATGTCTGGATCCTCGGCCGCCGAACTAGTGACTCATGAAAAAGTCCTCCATGCACATCATACACTCAACACTCAAAAAGACCGCGAAAGCGGTTTTTTGAGTGTTGATTAAATTTTTGGATTAAATTTGATGATAACCCCCTGTTCGGTCACGCCTCTCGGCTCTGAGCCTCTTTTTTGCGGAATTTCCGGCGGAAGGCTGTCGGGGTCATGCCGACGTTTTTCTTGAAAACTTTGCTGAAATAATTAGGTTCGTGATAAGAAAGGTCCAACGCAATGTTGATAATGGGAATATCGGTGTTGATGAGCATGTCCTTGGCGATCTCGATTTTTTGATTGGTCAGGTAGGTCACAAAGTTCATGCCCGTTTCCTTCTTGAAGATTTTGGAGAGATAGTAGGAGCTCATGTTGGCGTATTCGCCGACCTGCTCGAGGGAAACGTCGTTTTGGGCGTTGCGGTCGATGTAATTGAGAATATCGTCGATGGTGTTTTTGTGTTCCGGGCTGTTTTCCGTCATCTTGTCAAAAATCTTGTCGATAGCCTTCATGATCTCGATTTTCAGATCGTAGCGGTTTTGGTAGCTTTGCACAAAATGCTGGTGGCCGGTACCACCGCTGAGGGGCGAGATGATGTCGTAGTTACAGCTGTCCTTGGCGATGCGGTCCAGCTCGTTCATAAAGTGGCGGATTTCGTCCTGCACCGAAAGCAAATCGAAGCCATAGTGATTGTAAAGCAGATCCAGATAAGCTGTCAGCGCCTGGCGGCACCGGGCATATTTTTGGTGGACGACGGTGTAAATCACTTCGTTGAGCTTCTCGTCGATGGCGCTGCGGGTATTGGCCTGCAGTGCCTTGATGGCCTGGTTGATGGATTCGAGCAACTGCTCGGCGCGGATGGGCTTGAGCAGCAAATCATCGACCTTGGCCTTGATGGCCTGATGGGCAAAATCAAACTCATTGAAGGCGGTGATAAGAATCACTTTTTTGGCGGGATCGGCTTTTTTTACCCGGCGCAGTACCTCGATACCGTTGATCTCCGGAATATTGATATCCATTAAAATGATCTGCGGATTGGTCTCAGCGATGCCTTCAAGGGCGACTTTCCCGGAGGAAGCCGAACCGACGATTTCAACATCAGGAGCTTGGTTGTCTAAGATCATTTTAAGGGCTTCTCGTTCAAGGTGTTCGTCCTCGACGATATAAACTTTATACATGGTTACCTCATTTCTTTGGTGCAGTTCCCGGCATGCGCTTCTGGGGAATGGTGATGATCACATCCGTCCCGGACGCGATGTTTTTATTGAAAGTGACCCCGTAATCGGGGCCGTAATAATATTTCAGGCGTTTGTTGGTGTTGCGGATGCCGATACCCATGCCCTTTTTGCTCTCGATGTGACGCTCTTCGTCGAGGAGCTCGTCGATGCGCTCGCTGGCGATGCCGACGCCGTTGTCGATGACGTGAATTTCCACATCGCCGTCGACCGGATGGGCGGAGACGCGGATATGGGCGCCGTTTTCCTGAGCTTCCACCGCGTATTTAATGGCATTCTCAACAAAGGGCTGAATAGACATGAAAGGACAGAGCACCGTTTTGAGTTCCTTACTGATGTCGAAGTCGTAGGTCAGACGGTCGCCTTGGCGTACCTTTTGGATGTGCAGATAGTTGCGCACATGGTGGATTTCCTCCTGGAGGGTGACAAAATCGTTTTCATCCCGGCGCATGGTGTAACGCAGCAAATCGGAGAAACGATAGACCATATCCTGGGTTTGGCTTGCCCCCTCGATCATGGCCAGACGGCCGATGGTGTTGAGCACGTTAAAAAAGAAATGGGGATTGATCTGGGCTTGCAGCGCTTTGAGGTTGGCCTTTTGCAAAGCGCTTTCCATGTTGCTGCGGCGGTTGATTTCTTCCATGAGCTCCATGTTGGCCTCGTTAAGTTCCCGCTGCATGACGACGATCAGCTGGCGCTCTACCAGGTAATTGGCAATAGTAAAAAGCAGATCGGCGGCGGCCTGCACCCGATCGAGAGTGGTCATGGTCACCTGGCTGCGCATGCGGGCAAGATCCTGCCGGCCGTAAAGGTTGGTGAGCTTGCCGGGGGAGCCCATGGGCAATTTGGCCATTTCCTCTTTGGGAATCTGCACCTGTCCGGCGAGGATGGCGCCGATGTAGTTGCCTTTGGCCATGATGGGCACGGCCATGTCCACCAGACCGCCGTGACAAACATAGATGGCCGGCTTGCCGGTGCGCACCGATTCAATCCCGCCGTCGGCGTCAGAGCGCATGCAGTGTTCGTAGCATTCGGGAATTTTGCGGATATTGGTGCAAAAGTCCGTAAAATTGCTGTACTCCAAAACGGGGTTGCCTTTGCAGTCGACGATGATCGCGGCCACGCCGGTCGCCGCCGAAAAGGCGTCCTGAATTTTCTGAAGCACCTCCATATCAAAAACATCTGAAATGCTCAAAATGGAAGAAGATTTGGTTTGCGTCTTCGCCATGATGATAACGTCTCCTACTTTTAATCTTAATTCATTATAGCATAGTTGACAAAAAATTCCAGTTGCTCAGTAAAAAACAGACAAAAAAATGGCAAAATTCTATCAATTCCTGTAAAAATTTTAAATGAATGGTAAAAAATTAAGGTTTTAAAAGCTAAAAATTATCTTTAGGGATAAAATCAGCGGAAAAAATGTAAAAACAGGGCGCGTTTGAAATTCACTGGCCGACGGTTTGGAATCTGCATCTTTGAAGAAGGCGCGCGTGATAAAATAAAATCATAGGCGATCGGCAGCCGATCATTGGTTAAAGCAAGACAAAAGGCGCGACTGATAACGCTGTCGCGCAGGGAAAGGGGGAGACCATGATTCGAAAGACACAGCGGGAGGCGGTGACCGAGTTGGCCGGCGGCAAAGGCACGATTTATATCGATCACATCGCGAGCGAGCAGGAGCTCATGGGCCACGCGAAGATGTATGCCCAGGTGACGCTGCCGCCGGGAACGTCCATCGGTGTCCATACCCATACCGGTGAAACGGAGCCCTATTTTATCGTGGAGGGCGTCGGCGACTTTACCGATAACGACGGATCGGTAACGCCGGTGGTGCCCGGGGACTGTTGCGTGATCGTGCCGGGGCAGTGCCACGGCATCGCCAATCCCTATAATGGAAATCTGGTGTTTATGGCGCTGATTTATTATGATGATCAGCCGAGGCAGGTGTAAGATGCGACATTCTCAGGATTTTAAAGCGCTGAAGATCAATCCGTTTAAATTGTTCGACGAGGATTGGGGATTGGTGACGGCAGGCGCGCCGGCAGATTTTAACACCATGACCATCGGCTGGGGGACCATGGGCTCTATCTGGGGCAAGCCCGGCCAGACCAGGCCTGTCGTGACGGTATATGTGAAGCCCGTCCGGCACACCTTCGGCTATCTCAACGCGAGCGAGGTCTTCACGGTCAGCTTTTTTGACGCGGCATATCACAAGGATCTGATGATCCTTGGCACCCTCAGCGGTCGGGACGGCGATAAGGTGGCGGCGACGCAGCTCACGCCGGCGGCGGTGAATCTGTCGACCGGCAGCCAGACGGTAACGTTCCGGGAGGCGAAACTGACCCTGGTGTGCCAAAAGTTGTACGCTCAGGATTTAGACATCAACCGAATTCCCGTCGATGTGGTCGCCGGGTTTTATGCGGAGGAGGCGCCCCACCGCCAATACATCGGTCAGGTGACGGATATGCTGCTGCCGGATTGAAAACAGCCGATAAGGAAGGGAAAATGAAAAAAATTTTAATGCTCGCCGGCGATTTTGCCGAGGATTACGAAGTGATGGTGCCCTACCAGGCATTAAGCGTTTGCGGTTTTGCGGTGGATGTGATTTGTCCGGACAAAAAAGCGGGGGAAACCATAAAAACGGCGGTCCACGATTTTCTCGGCGATCAGACCTATGTGGAGATGCCGGGGCATCGGTTTGCGCTGAACAAAGATTTCGATGCGGTGCGCTGCGCTGATTATGACGGGCTCTATCTCACCGGCGGCCGCGCGCCGGAGTATCTGCGCTTGGATGCGCGGGTCATCGAGATTGTCCGGTATTTCATGGCGCATAATCTGCCGGTGGCGGCTATTTGCCACGGCATTCAGATTTTAACGGCCGCTGACGTTCTCGGCGGGCGCAGGCTCACGGCCTACCCGGCGGTGGCGCCGGAGATCGTCCTGGCCGGCGGCACCTATATCGAGGTGGCGGCAGACGAGGCCGTGACCGACGGCAATTTGGTGACATCGCCGGCCTGGCCGGGCAATACGGCGATTTTAAAAGCTTTTATTGCAAAATTCGGCGCATGAGCGCAGCGGAAAGAGAGGAAGATCGATGGATGAAGTGACGTTCAGGCGCCTGATGCGGGAGAGCGGCATCCCTCAGGCCGAAACCGAGCGGACCATTCGCATGGCGGAAGCGGTGCGCGCCGGCGATTCGGCGGCGGATCCCAATATTCCCATCGATTATACCCGGGTGTTTGAAGGGATGTGTGTGACCCGGGAAAAGCGCGGATGACCAGCGGCCGCGATGTGCGGCACAGATAAGCCGACCGTTACAGGCAACGGCCAATGCGAAAGCTCCCCGGCGGATCGTGTCGGGGAGCTTTTTGCATGGCGAAAAATGCCGTTGGCCGGCATCGCGCGGCCAAAAGGATCGGAAAAAAGGAAAAGTGCAAAAAAGTTTCGGCGTGGGTCATAAAAATACAGAAAGGGTCTTAAAAATGCAAAAAAATGGTTTGAAGGGTGTTCGCCGCCCTTTTCGCTCCCGTCGTATAATGAAAACAGAAATGACGACCTGCGTGGATGGCGTTTTTTCTCAAGCAAAAAAGCTTGACCAAAAATCAATTTTTTTATTGAGGAGGCTAATATGGCTATTGCAAAAGGATTCAGCGAACCGACTGATCGCATCAAAAAGCTTAAAGCGCGCATCATCGACGCGACGCCGACGGTCGAAGCGGACCGTGCGGAGCTGCTCACCGAAGCGTACAAAAAGTATGAAGGTGCGACGCCGGCGATTCGTAACGCCCGCGCGAATGAAGCGATCTTTAACGGCATTCCGGTGACGATTCGTCCGGGGGAACTGATCGTCGGCGCGCTGACCGTCACAGACCGCGGCTGCCAGATTTATCCTGAATTTTCTTACGACTGGATCGAAGCCGAATTTGACACCATGGCAACCCGCAAATGCGACCCGTTTGAAATTCCGGAGGACACCAAGCGCCGTCTGACAGAAGTGTTCAAATACTGGCCGGGCAAAACCAACTCAGATCTCGCCCATTCGCTGATGTCTGATAAGGCGCTCGAATGTCAGGCGGAAGGGGTTTTCACCGTCGGCAACTATTACTTTGGGGGGATCGGCCACGTCTGCGTCGATTATGGCAAGGTGCTGAGAGTCGGTTTTTCCGGCATCGTCAAGGAAGCGGCTGAAAAGAAAGCGGCCCTCGATCCGGAAGATCCGGAAACCATCGTCAAGACTCAATTCTACGACGCGGTGATCATCACCTATAACGCGGCGATCAATCTCGCGCACCGCTACGCGGCAAAGGCTCTCGAAATGGCCCAGACCGAAATCAACCCGCAGCGCAAGAAAGAGCTTTTGCAGATCGCTCAGAACTGTGCGAACGTGCCGGAAAAACCGGCGCAGAACTTCTGGGAAGCCTGCCAGGCCTTCTGGTTTGTGCAACTGATCATGCATCTCGAATCCTCCGGACACTCCATTTCGCCGGGGCGCTTCGACCAGTATATGTATCCCTATTACGAAAAAGACACCATCGACCGCGACTTCGCCCAGGAACTGGTGGACTGCATCTTTATCAAGCTCAACGACCTGAACAAAACCCGCGACGCCATTTCCGACGAGCTCTTTGCCGGATACGCGATCTTCCAGAATATGTGCGCCGGCGGTCAGACGCCGGAAGGGCTCGACGCCACCAACGACGTTTCCTACATGCAGCTGGATGCCATTGCCCACGTCGGGCTGCCCCAGCCCTCGATGTCCATTCGTTACTGGGACGGCACGCCGGATGAATTCCTGCTCCGCGCCTGCGAAGTGGTTCGTCTGGGGCACGGGCTGCCGGCGATGTACTCCGACGAAGTCGCGATCCCGATGCTCGAAAACGACGGTGTTTGCCTCGAGGATGCCCGCGACTGGCTGCCGATCGGCTGTGTCGAGCCGCAGCCCCAGCACAAGACCGACGGCTGGCACGACGCCGCTTTCTTCAACTGCTGCAAGGTGCTCGATATCACTCTGCATAACGGGAAGAGCCGCGGCAAGCAGCTCGGGCCGAAGACCGGCGAAATGACCGAAATGCAAACCTTCGAGGATTTTGTCAAGGCCTATGAAGAACAGATGAAATTCTTCGTGCATTACCTGGTCGAATCTGACAACTGTGTGGACTACGCCCACATGATGAATATGCCGATGCCCTTCGAATCGGCGCTGGTGGACGGCTGCCTCGACAAGGGGAAATCCGTTCAGGAAGGGGCCGCGAAATATAACTTCACCGGGCCGCAGGCCTTTGGGACCGCGGACGTCATCGACTCCTTCGTCGCCGTGAAGCAAAACGTCTTTGAAGATCACAAATACACCATGGCGGAAATGATGGACGCCATCGACAATAACTTTGGCTACACCGTCGATCCGAACTTCAACCCGACGGGCTCCGACCGGCAGCAGGGCGGCGGCACCGCTCCGGCATCCGCCGGCGGCAGCAGCACCCGCTCCGCGATGGAACAGAAAGTCTGGGAAGTGGTTCAATCGGTGCTGGGCGAAAGCAATGCGATTGATCTATCGGCGCTGAACGGCGGCGAGTCGGTGGTCACCGGCGCATCCGCCGGCAGTGATCAGCTCGCCAAGTGGAACAAGATTCATAAGCAAATGCTGAGCGCGCCGCATTTCGGTAACGATATTCCGGAAGTCGACCTGCTCGGACGCCGCGTCACCAAGATTTATTCCAGCGAAGTCCACGGCCAGAAGAACCCCCGCGGCGGAATCTATCACGCCGGCTGCTACACTGTCTCTGCCAACGTCGGGATGGGCCGCGATGTCGATGCCCTGCCGGACGGCCGCCTGGCACAGTCGGCGCTATCCGACAACATTTCGCCGCGTCACGGCTTTGACGTCAGCGGGCCGACCGCAGCCAATGCGTCCTCCGCGACCATCGATGCCCTGGACTTTGGGAACGGGACCCTGCTCAACCAGAAGCTTCTGCCGTCGGCTGTCGCCGGCGACGAAGGTCTCAAGCGCTTCGCTGCACTGGTTCGCGCCTACTTTGATCACAAGGGTTATCACATCCAGTTCAACATCGTCAATAGAAAGTCCCTGCTTGAAGCGCAGGCGCATCCGGAACAGCATAAGGATTTGATCGTCCGCGTCGCCGGCTATTCGGCACAATTCGTCGTGCTGGCCAAGGACGTTCAAGATGACATCATCGCTCGGACAGAACAGACATTCGAATAAGTAAAACGATAGGAGGCGCCGCGTTGAGGTCCGTGAATATTGACTATGCATTAGAAGGGGACGTATTTAATATACAACGCTTCTCCCTCAATGACGGTCCCGGTATCCGAACGATCGTATTTCTGAAAGGTTGTCCGCTGCGCTGTTGGTGGTGCTGCAATCCGGAATCTCAAAAACTGCGCCCGGTCATTTTTTACGATGTGGTGAGCTGTATCCATTGCGGCTCCTGCCTAAAAGTGTGTCCGGAGCCGGGGGCCCTGTCCCCGGAAAACCCCGCCTTTGTCGATTATCAAAAATGTACGGGCTGCGGCGAATGCGTCGCCGTCTGCCCGGCGGGGGCCTTGGCGCAGAAGGGCGAGAAAATGACGGTGCAGCAGGTGATTCGCGAAGTGAAAAAAGATGCCGCATATTATCGTCGAACCGGCGGCGGCATCACCATTTCCGGCGGAGAGCCGCTGATGCAGTACCGCTTTACGGCGGAGATTTTAAAAGCCGGACAGGCCCAGGGCTGGAACACGGCGGTCGAAACCACCGGATACACCTATGAAGAGGAGGCGCTCGATGCCGTGCTGCCGTATTTGGATCTCGCACTGCTGGACGCGAAAGCGCCCAATGATGAGCTCCACAAAAAAGTTACCGGCGTCAGCAACGAGGTGATCAAAAAGAATGCCCGGCGCATCGCGAAGGAGGCGGGGAATACCATCATCCGCGTTCCGACCATTCCGGGCGTCAACGCATCCGCGGAAACCATCCGCGAGATCGCGGACTTTACGAAGGATCTCGGTGTGAAGGAAGTGCATCTGTTGCCCTATCACAAGTTGGGTGAAAATAAATACCATCTGATGGGGCTGGAATATAAAATGCCGGAGGATACCAAGACGCCAAACAGAGAAGAGATGGCCGCTTTAAAAAAAGTGGTTGAATCGGCAGGACTCACTTGCAAGATCGGGGGGTAAACCGGTCGCGCAAGCGCACGCTGCCAAAAGATGGTTAAAAACATGAATGGATCAGGCTGGCGCGCTTGCTGGCGCGCAGTCTGTGGCTAACCAACCGGTTTTAAATTGTTGAACACAGCTGAAAGGCTGGTTCAAATAAAGCAGGAAGGAAAGCTGATTTCGCTTGAGGCGCCAAATGTGGGAACCCTTCGGGGATTTTGACGATTCAAGTCGGACGGCAATACCAGAGCTTCCTGATTTTTGGTCTCGTGGGGTCCTGGCTGCTTTGCTGGGATCCCATTTTTGCATGAAGCATTGAATAAAAGCATTTTAAAAAAGCAGCAAGATAAAAATATTGGTCAAGGCATCGCGACGATGCCGGAGAAGAAAGGGGGAAGTATTGATGGAATCAACCGTTGGCAACCTGGCGCTTAAGGCCCGGGAGGCCTTTAAGCAATTTGCGGGTAAACCCCTGAAAGACAGGGAGGCGGTGATCCGGGCCATTCGGATGGTGCTGGCGAGGGAGGCAGAGGATCTGGCCCGCCGCGCTTTTAACGAAACGGGCATGGGCATCGTTGCCGACAAGCAGGCCAAAATTGCGCTCGCCATCCATCAAACGCCGGGCACGGAGGATCTCGTTACGGAAGTGGTGACCAACGACGACGGCATGGTTCTTTACGAGCTGTCGGCTTTCGGGGTGGTGTGTGCGGTGCATCCGGCGACCAATCCGGCGGCAACGCTCATCAACATCACGATTTCGGCACTGGCGGCGGGCAACGCGGTGATCCACTGCGCCCATCCGAGGGCGATCGAAACGAGCAAGCATATCGTCGCATTGATGAACGAAACCGCCAGGCGCGTTCTGGGTATCGATCATTTGATTGGCATCCTGCCCACCGGCGGCATGCAGGCCATCCAGGAGGTGATGAACCATCCGGATGTGGACATGATCGTGATGACAGGCTCGCACACGGCGGTGAGCCGCGCCTGCAGTGCCGACAAAAAGGTCATCGGCGCGGGACCGGCCAACCCGCCGGTGATCGTCGACGAAACGGCCAACGTGATCAAGGCGGCGGAGGACATTGTGAAATCCGCGTCCTTTGACAATAATTTGATGTGCGTAACGGAAAAGGCCATTGTCGCGGTGAACGCCGTTGCGGATACCCTGGCGAGAGAAATGGAAGCCTGCGGCGCGCAATACATTGAGGCGCCGGAGGATATCGAAAAGCTGACCCGCGCCATCATCGATGGCGACATGCAGCCTCGCAAGGTTTTTGACGGCCGCAATGCAGGAGATATCCTTGAATCGGCGGACATTCCAGCAAAACCCGGGGTGAAGCTCGTCGTCGTGCGCGCGGCGCCGGAGCATCCCTTTGTCACGAAAGAGCTCAAGATGCCGGTGGTGCCGATGGTGCGCACCGCCAATTTTGACGAGGCCATGACGGCGGCGCTGGCTATTGAGCAGGGCTGTCATCACACGGCGATGCTCCACAGCCAATCCATTGAACGCCTCAACTATGCGGCTAAGATCATGCAGACGTCGGTCTTTGTGAAGAACGGGCCGGGATATGCGGGAATCGGCTATCAAATGGACGCGCCCTGTTCCTTTGCCGTCGCCACGAAAACGGGAGAAGGCACCGTCACGGCCAGGCACTTCGGTCGCCGCCGTCGCTGCTTCCTGACAGAGGCCTTTACCATTCGCTGACGCCGCGCCCGCCTGTAAAGTGTAAAAAACAAACCTTTTAAAGCAGCCGGAATATTGAAACGTGCATCGCATTTCTGTTAAAATAAAACTGGCCGTCGGCAAACGGCCGAGAATTTCCCAAAGGGGCACTGACAGGTGTTTTAAAGGGAGATATTTGGTTCGGGAACGATTGAAGAAAGATTGAAGAATGTGCGAAGAAAAAGAGGGAATGCGATGAAAATGATAACGGGCCAGTTAACGGAAGAAACCCTGCTGGATATTCAGCGGACGCTGTCCGCGGCGACAACACTGCCCTTTTATATTGTCGATTATAAAGGCGAGGTGGTGCTGCCGCCGGTCGACGAGTCAGATTTCATGAAGGAAGTGCACCAATGGGCCGCGGTGAGCGATGCCATGCGCGTGGCCGATGCGGCCGGCGGCATCCGGGCGGCCGCTAAGGGCGAGCCGTTGATTTACAAGATTCCCTGTGCGCTGTATAAGCTGGCAGTACCTATCGTTGCGGACAACCAATTTTGGGGCAGCCTGATCGGCGGACCGGTGCGTCTGGATGCGGCGCCTGCTGTTTTCTTCGAACAGGACGGCGAGGCCCGGGAAGAAAGCGAAACCTTTCTTGCGGTGCACCACCATCTCTGGGAGCAGATCGTTTGTCTTCCGGAAGCGGCGCTTTTGCGGGATGCGGACCTTGCGGGCACCATCACCGAGAAAGTTGTGACACTGGCAGCGGGCTGGCAGCGCGAAAAGGAGCAGCGGGAAGCGGCAGAGCAGATCATCGACAAACAATATCGCCAACTCGAGGCCTACAAGCGCAGCGAGTCGCTGCCGCGCAAAGAGCATCTGGTGGATCGGCTTAACATGCATTTCTGGTTTAACGCGCTGACCTCGGCAGCCAATTTGTCCATTTTGGAGGGGGCGTTGCGCACCAACGAAATGGTAACGTTAATTTCCGAGTTTTTGCGGGATACCTTGTTTAACAACCGCGATTTTTGGAACCTGAAGCAGGAAATCGAAGCCATCGAATGTTTTTTGCGCATCCAGGCGGTGCGCTTCGGCGACCGGATCCAATATAAAATCGACGTGCCGCGCAATCTGATGAAAACCCGGATGCCGAAGATGATGACGATGCCCTTTGTGGAATTTGCCATGAGCGGACTGACCGGTCAGCGGGAAGGCGGCAGCCTTTTGGTGAAGATCACGCGGCAGGACAGCTGGATCAACGTGCTGCTGGAAGACAACGCTCAGCGGCGGGAACCGGCGCCGGAAGATCAGGTTGTCAAGGAGCGGAGCAGTTATTTTTCGCTGGCCGACAATATCGGCGCGGTGAAAGAACGGCTGAACCGCGTGTACGGCACCGGCTACCGCGTAGTGGAAGAACGTGCCGACGGGCTCAACCGCTGCATTATCCGCATTCCGGAAGAGGAGGCGGCCGATGTTTAAGGTGCTCATTGCCGACGACGAATATCTGATGCGCGAAGCGCTCAAGCGCATGGTGGAAATGGTTGACGGGTTCGAAGTCTGTGCGACGGTGAATACCGGGCAGGAAGCGGTGGACCAGGTGGCGGCGCTGTCGCCGGACATCATCTTTATCGATGTGGTGATGCCGGATCTGGGCGGAATTGAGGCGGCCAAACGCATCAAAGACAGCGGCAATCGCGCGCCGATTTATCTGATCTCGGCCTATAACGAATTTCAATTTGCGAAGGAAGCCATCTATATCGGGGTGGCGGAATATCTGACGAAGCCTCTGGGCTATACCGACGTGAAGCGGGTGCTCGAGACCTACCGCGGGCTGAACACCAAGCGCGATGAGACTTTTGAGAACATCTGCCGATGTGTGGACGCGAAGCATTACGGCGATATGTATTATCGGCTGCCGGATCTGATTGCCAATATCCGCGAGGAGAGCTGGGATTCGCCGGAAGAAATTGTCGAATATTATTATGACATTGAAAGCCGATTGTTTGAACGTTACGCGTGTTCGCTGGAAACGAACTATGTCAACCGGCCGGCGGGAAAGATGCTGCCGATCGTGCGCTGGCTGGAGTTTAGGCTCTACGCCACCCTGGATTTGATCTATCGGCACAACGCCGTGGCCCAATACCCGGTGATGGCCCGCTCGTTTACCTATATCGATCAGCACACCGGCGACAATATCGGCCTGCGGGAAGTCCGGGACGACAGCGGCCTGTCTCAGGGGTACCTCAGCCGCATTTTCAAAAAGACCCTGGGCATCTCGGTGATGTCCTATATCCATCTGTGCCGCATGATGCAGGCCAAGTGGTATTTCTGCACGGAGGATGCCAATGTCACCGATGTGGCGTATCAACTGGGCTATAACGAAAGCTCTTATTTCAGCAAGCTCTTTAAAAAATACGAACACACCACCATTTCGCAATATAAAAAGATGATTAAACAGGAAAGGAGAGAAAAACATCAAGATGAAACGAACAGCTGAATCTGTGACGGAAGGCCATCCGGACAAAGTCTGCGATCAAATCGCCGACGGCATTCTGGACGCCTGCCTGAAACGGGATCCGGACGCGCATACCGCCATCGAGGTGATGGTCTCGAAAAACACGTTGATGATCGCCGGCGAGCTCTCACAAGACGTCCGCGAGAGCGGCGCCGTGAATCCGGTGACCATCGCTCGTCAGGTCGTCCGTGAAATCGGCTACATATCAGAGGAAGCCGGCCTGGACGCCGATCGCTGCAATGTGCTGACCAATGTGAATGTACAGTCGTCGGATATCGCCGGGGCCGTCAGTAAGGCGGCGACGAGCGAGACGGCCAAATGGCAGGCCGGAAAGGTGCGCTGCAAATGGCTGCCGCCGGAAGGCGTCGACCCTGGCGAGCATCGGCGCGTCCCGCACGTGGGCGCCGGCGACCAGGGCGTGATGATCGGCTACGCGACGGACGAAACGCCGGAGTTGATGCCGATGCCCTTTGTGCTGGCGACAAAATTGGCGCAGCGCCTGGCAGCGGTGCGCAAAAACGGCACCTTACCCTGGCTGCGCCCCGACGGCAAGTCCCAGGTGACCATGGCCTACGACGATGCCGGCTGTCCGGAGCGCATCGACAGCGTTGTACTTTCGGCCCAGCACGATCCGGCCGTCGATTTGCCGGAGCTTCAGCAGGCGCTGATGGAGGCCGTGGTGCTGCCGGTGATCGATGCCGAACGCATCACGGCGACCACGGCGCTGCGCATCAACCCATCCGGCCGGTTTGTGATCGGCGGGCCGCTGGGTGATACCGGGCTCACCGGGCGTAAGCTCATGGTGGATACCTACGGCTCGATCGCCCGTCACGGCGGCGGTGCGTTTTCCGGGAAGGATCCGACCAAGGTCGATCGATCCGGCGCTTATATGGCGCGCTACGTGGCGAAAAACATCGTGGGCTGCGGGCTGGCGAAGCGCTGCGAGGTTTCGCTGGCCTATGCCATCGGACTGGAGCAGCCGGAAATGGTCGCCATCAATACCTTTGGCACGGCCCGGGTGGCAGAGCGCAAAATTGCCCGCATGGTGGAGGAGGTGGTCTCCTTCTCGGTGGCGGATATTATCGAAGGGCTTAAGTTGCGTCAGCCGATTTATCGTCAGACGGCAGCCTACGGCCATTTCGGCCGGGACGCGTTCCCCTGGGAAAAGGTTGATGAATTGGCATCCGTCCAGAAATAGAGAACGACATGGATGAATTATCGAGGAAAAGGTATTTGAATCCGCTTTTAAGGGCGCTTGAGACCGGGGTGAAATGCGTTGTTTGAATGCCCGGAAACGGGGTTTGTGGCTGAAAAATTGCAAACACATGAAAAATAATCAGCCCTTGAAAAAGCTGCCTGTAAAGCGTAAAAAACCGTATTTTTTGCTCAAACAGCGCAATTAATTACCCCACGAAATGGTTTAAAATAAGGACAGTAACAATAATACCCATACAAGGA